>JANMFP010000087.1:0-1856 GCA_031378135.1 Variovorax sp.
GCGAAGAGGCACAGATACAGCTTGCCGTCTGTTGAGAGGCGGGCGCGGTTGCAATCACCGCAGAAGGCCTGAGTGACGCTGCTGATCAGGCCGATTTCGCCTTGCGATTTGTCGTGTACGCCGTTTGAATCTGCATAGCCCCAACGTTCTGCGGTTTCGCCGATTGCGCTGGGTTCGAGTTGCACGAGTGGCAGCTCGGCGTGAACGTGTTGCATCACGTCACGCGAGGGCATGACTTCATTCATGCGCCAGCCATTGGTCGCGCCAACATCCATGTATTCAATAAAGCGAAGCGTGACACCCGTTCCTCTGAAATGCCGTGCCATCGGCAGAATTTCTTGATCGTTCGTGCCGCGCTTCACAACCATGTTCACCTTGATGCTTTGGAAGCCCACGGCTTGTGCAGCTTCGATGCCTTTCAAAACATCAACGACGGGAAAATCCACATCGTTCATGGTTTTGAAGATCGCATCGTCCAACCCATCAAGGCTCACGGTGAGGCGCTTGAGGCCCGCGTCTTTCAGCGCCCGCGCTTTTTTGGCGAGCAGGCTGGCATTGGTCGTGAGTGTGATGTCCAGCGGCTGGCCATCTGGCGTATCGATGGCAGCCAGCATATTGATCAACACTTCAATGTTTTTACGAAGCAAGGGCTCGCCGCCTGTGAGGCGGAGTTTGCGCACGCCATGGCCAACGAAGAGGCGCGCCATGCGCGTGATTTCTTCAAACGACAGCAAATCTGTTTGCGGCAGATAGGGGTAGCTTTTGTCAAACACTTCTTTGGGCATGCAATAGGCGCAGCGGAAGTTGCACCGATCGGTTACGCTGATGCGCAGATCGCGCAGCGGGCGGCCAAGCGTATCGCTGAGCAAGCCGTTGGCCGCGATTTTTTGCGACGGAATCGTTGCTTTGAACGCAGCAAGGCGTTGGTCGAAAAGTGGAATGACGCGCTCAGACATGAGTGAATTATCAGGCCTGAAACACTGCTGGTTGCTTAGGGTTAAAGCTCAGAATGAAAGCTCAGCGTAAAAACTCAGCGCTTGAGGGCAGACTGAATGGCTGAAGTCAACGCAGGCGACAAAGGCTCGATGGCGGATTCAAAGCTTTGAACTTGGCCGTTCGCGTTGATCAAGTACTTATGAAAATTCCAACCGGGCGCTTTTCCCGTGCTCGCAATCAGCTTGGCGTAGAGCGGATCTTTGCTAATTGGCGTCTGTAGCTTTTCGGCCACTGTAAAGCTCACGCCATAGTTAATTTGGCAAAACTGCGCGATCTCTTTATTCGAGCCCTTTTCCTGCGCGCCAAAATCATTGGCCGGAATACCCACCATCAGCAAACCTTGCGCTTTGAAGCGCTGATGGAGCTTTTCTAGGCCTTCGTATTGGGGTGTGAAACCACATTGGCTGGCGGTATTGACCACAAGCACCGCCTTGGCAGCATTTGCAGCCTTGGCATTGAGTTTGCATAAATCAAACGCTTTGCCGCCGATGAGCGGCTGAACTGGATAGCTGGCCAGGCCTGCGCAGAAGTTATTGGCTTGGGTACCGGCTTGGGCGCTGCCTGCGATCACGGAAAAAACAAGGGCAAAAAACATTTTCATCAAGGTATTGAACCGGGCATTGAAAAACCATGCTGCAATAAGTTGAATCCAAAACTTGCATTTACGCGTAAAGTTATAAGCAGTTGCCATCAACTGTGCATCAATTCAACCCAGATAGAAGGAAAAATCATGTCTATGAATGTTTTAAGCGCTTATTCCCCAGCAAGCACTTTCGCTCGCCGTGGTTCTTTGGCTTTGGCTGCTGTGTCCATGGCAGTTTTGGCAGGTTGCGCCAGCATGTCGGAGCCTGTTGGCGCAA
>JANMFP010000096.1:0-2274 GCA_031378135.1 Variovorax sp.
AGCTCGCCGGGTTTGCCTTGGCCTTTCAAAAGATCATCGATTTCTTCCAAGTGCGCTTCTAAGCGGGTGAGCTCTTCCGCCACATCAATGCGGATGGCGAACGAGGCAGCTTCCGTGAGAGCACGCTCTTGGGCAGTTTGGGCGCTGATTTGGCCGCCAGCACCCAATGCGGCATCGGCCTGCTGCAAGGCTTCTGTAAAACGCTGAACATAGCGCTGCTGCTGTGCAGCGACAAGCTCGGGCACCATGGGCAGCGCGGTTGTCACAAGCTGGCGAAGCTGGGCCGTGCGGTCTGTCAGCATGGCTGCCAAGCGCTGGCCTTCACGCTCCCGGCTGGCCATGAATTGCTCAATGGCGTCTTGTGCAAGGGCAAGCAGAGCAGCGCTGTGATCAATCTCTGAAGCGCTTGCTTGACCAGCTCCGAGGCGAAGCACATCGGCTACCGACAGCGGCTGCGCCTGCGGCAGCCAAGCCATGATCTCCTGTTGCGCGTTTGAAAGCTGTTGCAGCAGCGCTGGGTTGGGCGTGGCGAGCGCAGCGGCGAATGAGCTAGTGAGGGTTTGCTCATGGATCACAAAGGCACGAAATTCAAGCTTACCGCGTTTGATGCGGCTGCTGATCAGCTCGCGCAGCGTGGTCTCATGGCTGCGCAGCTCCTCGCCGAGTTTGAAGCTCAGATCGAGAAATCGGCTGTTGACGGAGCGCAGCTCTAGCCCCAGGCGTGGCTGGGATGCGGATCCTGAGACAGAAGGAGGGGGTGATTGCAGGCTGGCGTAGCCTGTCATGCTGTAAACTGACATGCAGCATTATGTCTAAAGTTAAACCTGCTTCCCTGCCGCCTGATACTGTCATCGGGGGTTACCGCGTCGTGCGTAAAGTCTCAGCTGGGGGCTTCGGCGTGGTGTATTTGTCTGTGGACAGCGAAGGCCAGCAAGTGGCTATCAAAGAATATTTGCCTTCCAGCCTTGCCACGAGAGCGCCTGGCGAACTGCTTCCGCAAGTGCAGCCGGATAAATTATCTCTTTATCGCCTGGGGCTAAAAAGCTTCTTTGAAGAAGGTCGTTCACTCGCACAAATTTCTCATCCCTCTGTTGTTTCCGTGCTCAATTTTTTTCGTGAGAACGAAACGGTTTACATGGTTATGAACTATTTGGAAGGCGCGACCTTGCAAGACTTCATCATCACGGCGCGGGAGTTGAAAAAACAAAAAGTCTTCCGTGAATCAACCATCCGCAGTTTGTATGACGAAATCTTGCGCGGCTTGCGCATCGTGCATCAGCACAAGATGCTGCATTTGGACATCAAGCCAGCCAATATTTTCATCACAGATGACAACAAAGCCGTGATGATCGACTTTGGCGCGGCGCGCGAAGTCTTGAGCAAAGAAGGCAACTTCATTCGCCCAATGTACACGCCTGGTTTTGCTGCGCCTGAGATGTATCGCCGCGATTCGAGCATGGGCCCTTGGACGGACATTTACGCGATTGGCGCTTGCATTTATGCCAGCATGCAAGGCTACCCGCCTAACGATGCGCCGCAGCGCTTGGAAAAAGATCGCTTATCGCTCGCGCTATCCCGATTGCGCGGTGTGTATTCAGATAATTTGATCGAAGTGGTGGAATGGTGCATGTCGCTCGATCCGCTCTCCAGACCGCAATCGGTATTTGCGCTGCAAAAAGAGTTGTCTCAAGAGAGTGAGCGCCGCTACACGCGCTTATCGGTGGGCGAGAAGATGCGATTGCAGTTTGACAATGTGGTCAACGACACGAAAAAAGCGGTGGGCAAAGCCACCAGATTTGGTAATGCGAAATGAAAAGCGGCAAGCCCATGAAGTTCTCGGTGTTCCAAGTCAGTCGCAAGGGCGGAAGAGAAAAAAACGAAGATCGCATGGGCTACAGCTACACGCGCGAATCCGTGATGTTTGCGCTGGCCGATGGCATGGGCGGGCATCCCGAGGGTGAAGTGGCTGCGCAATTGGCGTTGCAAACTTTGTCTGCGCTGTTTCAAAAAGAAGCTCGCCCGCTGATCAATCATGTGACCGAATTTTTGGCCATGGCGCTCATGGCCGCTCATCACCAAATCATCCGATATGCCAGCGAAAAAGGCATGCTCGATACACCGCGCACCACACTGATTGCCTGCGTGGTGCAAGGTGGTGCAGCAACATGGATTCACTGCGGCGATTCGCGTTTGTATTTCATGCGCGATGGCGAAATGGTCACGCGCACCCGCGATCACTCTTATGTCGAGCAACACAGCGCTGGCATCATCAAG
>JANMFP010000109.1:0-1710 GCA_031378135.1 Variovorax sp.
AGCAGGCAGCGGCATCACACCGATCCTCTCCATCGCGGCGCACACTCTCGCTACGGAGAAAAACAGCCGATTCACCTTGGTCTATGGCAATCAGCGCACGCAGACCATCATGTTTGGCGAAGCCCTGCAAGACCTCAAAGATCGCTACCCTGGCCGCTTGCAACTCATTCACATTCTCTCGCGCCAAGCCACAGAATTGCCACTCAACCATGGCCGCATTGATGCGCAAAAGATAGCTCAGCTCATGCCCACACAAGAGCAGCAGTTGATTGACCCAAGCGGTATTGATGAAGTGTTTATTTGCGGTCCGGAGGCCATGATTGAAGCGGTGGAGCCCGCGCTGCAAACTGCAGGCTTGGCCAAAGAGCGCATTCACAGCGAGCGCTTCATCTCAGCCAACACTACAAAATCCATAGCACCCCGAGCAATCAATATGCCTGCCAGTGGCCTAAAAAGCTTCAAATACAAGCTAGAAGTTCAGCTCGATGGCAAATCGCACAGCATGGGCATGAACGATGAAGACAACGTGCTCGACGCGGCCCTTGCCGAAGGCTTAGACCTGCCCTACGCCTGCAAAGGCGGCGTTTGTTGCACCTGCCGCGCCAAGGTAGTTGAAGGCAAAGTGAGCATGGATAAAAACTACACGCTCGAACAATGGGAAATCGACAAAGGCTTCGTGCTCACCTGCCAAGCGCGGTGTCAAACCGAGCGCGTGGTGGTGAGTTTTGATGAGCGTTGATTTGTAAAGTACCCGAATCAACGCGGCACAATTCTGCTATCCAAAGGCTTAGGCGCGTAGTTCACCAAAAATCGGCAATCTTTGCTGCCTGCAGGCTGCAATTCAGCGCAGCGCTTGGCGATAGATGCAGGCGTTGGCTTCTCTCCAGCTTCCACCCAGCGCAGCAGTGCTTCAAAAAGCGGCGGATACATCGCATCGCCCCAATAACTGTGCTCGCTGGAATCGACGAAGTTTTGCACCAATCTCGCGCCGTTACCCGCAGCTTCCATTCGTTTGCGCAGCGTATCTTGCCCCTCAACAAACACGGTGGCATCGCCAATGCCATGCGCTGCGATCACGGGAACGGCAAAGCGCCCGCTGTGATCGACATCGGCAGCAAAGCGCGCAACCGCTCTCGGATCGGCTTTGAATCGCCGCACACCAGCGTTCAGCGCTGCATCATTGCTTGAGCCTGTGTAGAGCACACCATCGTTACCAAACGGGCTCATGCCGCCATTCTTCGCCACCACATCTTGCAGCGTAAACGTGCCCCAATTCAAATGGCTCATCACTGAGTTCTCAGGAATCCTCAAGACATCCACAATCGTTTTGAGCTTCTGCAATTGCTCTGGCGTGCGCTGCGCGGCAGGCCTTCTGAGCCCCAAGCATTCATCTGCGCGCGCCGCCAAATCCGCATTCGTCATCGTGCTGCCAGCTGGCAAGCCTATCGCCAAGGAATACTGCGGTTCATTGGAGCGTGGATGGTTACTGCACAAATGCTGATAGATCGCACGCAGATCCAAACGGAAATCGTAAGTGGCCGGACCTGCCACCACGCCACTGGTGAGCAGCATGCCTTCCCAAGATTTGGGAAACATCTCCGCTGCGCGTGTGGCCACCATCGCGCCCCAAGATTGGCCATGCAGCAAGGTGCGCTTCGGGCTAGCGACATGATCCACAAAAATACGCCGCACGCGCTCGGTATCTTCCGC
>JANMFP010000137.1:0-10484 GCA_031378135.1 Variovorax sp.
CAAGGCGGCAAGCGCAAGGGCGCGGTCTGTACTTATCTTGAAACATGGCATCTCGATATCGAAGAATTCCTGGAGTTGCGTAAAAACACAGGCGATGATCGCCGCCGCACGCACGACATGAACACGGCCAACTGGATTCCTGATCTCTTTATGCGTCGGGTGATGGAAAAAGGTACTTGGACTTTGTTCTCCCCGCACGATGCGCCCGATCTGCATGATCTGTTTGGCGCTGCTTTCGAGAAGGCCTATGTAGGCTACGAAGAAAAGGCAGCGCGTGGCGAGCTCAAGCTGCACAAAACCCTCTCTGCACCCGATCTCTGGCGCAAGATGCTAACGATGCTGTTTGAGACAGGCCATCCTTGGATCACCTACAAAGACGCTTGCAATGTACGTTCACCGCAGCAGCACGCAGGTGTCGTGCATTCTTCGAACTTGTGTACCGAAATCACGCTCAACACATCAGACACTGAAACAGCAGTGTGTAATTTGGGTTCCGTCAATCTCGTACAGCATTTGAAAGACGGAATAAACGGTCGCGAGCTCGATCACGCCAAACTGCAGAAAACCATCACCACTGCCATGCGCATGCTGGACAATGTGATCGATATCAATTATTACGCTGTGAAGAAAGCACGTGATTCAAACATGCGCCATCGTCCGGTGGGCTTGGGCCTGATGTCTTTCCAAGATTGCTTGTATGAGTTGCGTACGCCATATGGCTCAGACGCCGCTGTGAAGTTTGCTGATGAATCCATGGAGGCGATTTGCTACTACGCGTACTGGGCGTCCACCAACTTGGCCAAAGAGCGTGGTAAATACGCCAGCTACAAAGGCTCGCTTTGGGATAAAGGCATTCTGCCGCTCGACACACTTGATCTGCTTGCTAAAGAGCGCGGCGGCTACGTGGAAGTGGATCGTTCCAGCACGATGGATTGGGATGCATTGCGCAAGAAAATTGCACAAGACGGCATGCGCAATTCGAACTGTGTGGCGATTGCGCCTACGGCTACGATCTCCAACATCATCGGCGTGGATGCTTGTATTGAGCCATGCTTCGGTAACCTCTCCGTCAAATCTAATTTGTCGGGCGAATTCACCGTGATCAACCATTACTTGGTGCGCGATTTGAAGCGCCTCGGTTTGTGGGATGACGTGATGGTCGTGGACCTCAAGCACTTTGATGGTTCACTGCGCCCGATTGATCGTGTGCCGCAAGACATTAAAGCTTTGTACGCTACAGCGTTTGAAGTGGATACGCAGTGGGTGATTGAAGCTGCTGCGCGTCGCCAGAAATGGATAGATCAGGCACAGTCTCTCAACATCTACATGGCAGGCGCATCTGGCAAGAAGCTAGACGATACGTACAAGCTGGCTTGGCTGCGTGGCTTAAAGACGACTTACTATCTCCGCACAGTTGGCGCAACGCATGCAGAAAAATCTACCATCACATCGAGCCAGCTCAATGCTGTTTCGTCTGGCGGTGGTGCAGGCGGTGCGGGTGTGAAAAGCGCTTCGGTGCAATCAGTCAAGCCAAGTGCATTGGAGGCAGCCGCTGCTGCCGCACATGCGCAACTGTCTGCTATGCCAGCGACAGACATCAAATTTTGCGGTGTGGATGATCCCACCTGCGAAGCTTGTCAGTAAGAAGAAAAGAACAGAGCAGAAGTTTTTCGATTTCATTTTCTTCCGTGCCTTTTTGATTGCTATCAAATCAAGAGCGCACAGAAATGAAAAAGAATATTAAAACGATGTAATTCAGCAACACAAAATCGAGTGAAGATGGCGCAAGACTTGCATGAAATTTGCATTTGCGTTCATCTGCTCTCATAATCGGAGCATTAAATATGTTGACCTGGGACGAAGAAGTCAAACCCGCACTGCAAACACTGAACACAAGTAGCCAGCCGCATCCTGCGCAGAGCCACTTGGATGCAGTGCCTTCGCCAATCGTTGCTGCAACTCGCACGACTTTGGATGACGGTGCACCCCTGCCAGCTAACTTTGCGCAAACTGCGCAAGCCGCTGAGCACTCCAATCAAGCCAGCACACATCGCCGTGTGAATGCCGCTGACAAGCGCATCATCAATGGCGCAACGGACGTGAACCAGCTCGTGCCCTTTAAATACAAATGGGCATGGGAAAAATACTTGGCCACTTGCGCCAACCACTGGATGCCGCAAGAGATCAACATGACGCGCGATATTGCGCTCTGGAAAGATCCCAACGGTTTGACGGATGACGAGCGCCGCTTGATCAAGCGCAATCTCGGGTTTTTCGTTACTGCTGATTCGCTGGCTGCGAACAATATTGTGTTGGGCAGCTATCGTCACATCACCGCACCAGAATGCCGCCAATTCTTGCTGCGTCAAGCATTTGAAGAAGCGATTCACACCCATGCGTACCAATACATCGTGGAATCACTGGGTTTGGATGAAAGTGAAATCTTCAATGCCTATCATGAAGTGGCCAGCATCCGCAACAAGGATGAGTTTCTCATTCCGTTCATCGATATTCTGACCAATCCGCATTTCGTCACGGGTACGCCAGAAAATGACCAGAAGCTGCTTCGCAGTTTGATCGTTTTTGCTTGTTTGATGGAAGGCTTGTTCTTCTATGTGGGCTTCACGCAGATTTTGGCGCTAGGCCGTCAAAACAAAATGATGGGCGCTGCCGAGCAATATCAGTACATCTTGCGCGATGAATCCATGCACTGCAACTTTGGTATTGATTTGATCAATCAGATCAAGCTTGAGAATCCGCATTTGTGGACGGCCGAGTTCAAAACCGAAATCAACGCCTTGTTTATGAAAGCCGTCGAGCTCGAATATGCCTACGCAGAAGACACCATGCCGCGCGGCGTGTTGGGCTTGAATGCATCCATGTTTAAAGGCTATTTGCGCTACATCGCCAATCGCCGTGCAGTGCAGATCGGTTTAGAAGAATTGTTCCCAGGCGAGGAAAACCCTTTCCCGTGGATGAGCGAAATGATCGACTTGAAGAAAGAACGTAATTTCTTTGAGACGAGAGTGATTGAGTACCAATCGGGTGGCGCACTGTCTTGGGATTGATCCTCTGGGGTTATTCTGAGCGGGGAGCTTAAGCGATTGGTCAACATGTGTGCAGCGATAAGCAGCACACATAGATTTGTGAAGGCGTTCAAAATAGAAGCCAAGCAGATCAAACCCTATTCAGGCTGTTGAGCTCTCGGGCTCAGCGGTTTGAATCGCTTGGTGCACATCCGTGCGCAAAGTGTTTTTTACTGTTGATCCGTTAACGAGATCTAGGAGAAACAATCATGGCAACTGCGAAAAAAGCGCCGGCAAAAAAAGCCGCTGCAAAAAAACCTGCTGCGAAAACAGCTGCAGCAAAAAAACCTGCTGCGAAAAAAGTAGCTAAAAAAGCACCGGCAAAAAAAGCACCAGCTAAAAAAGCTGCTGTGAAGAAGCCAGCTGCTAAAAAAGTTGCGGCTAAAAAGCCAGCAGCAAAAAAAGCTGTAGCGAAAAAAGCACCAGCTAAAAAAGTTGCGGCTAAGAAAGTAGCGAAAAAAGCGGCTGCTAAAAAGCCAGCTGCTAAAAAACCTGCTGCCAAGAAAGCTGCGAAAAAGCCCGCTGCCAAGAAAGCTGCGAAAGCACCCGCTGCTCCTGCGGCTCAGACGACTCTGAACCCGCAGGCTGCTTGGCCGTTTCCAACAGCCAGCAAGCCCTAATAGGGTTTGAGCGACTGAAAAACCCGCCATGCGAATGGCGGGTTTTTTTATGTGTGAATGCTGCTCGCTAGCTGTGGGAGCAGAGAAAATTTAAGGCAATGAAAAGCTACCCGGAAACAGCTTGATCAGCAAAGTAGTCATCACAAGATAGCGCAAGAATTTACCGATCAGCATGTAGCCTAAGCATGGCCAAAAAGGCAGGCGCAGCCAACCTGCAACGGCACACAAAGGATCGCCCACACCGGGCAACCAAGACAGCAGACAAGCCTTTGGACCGAGTTTCTCCAGCCATTGCAGCGCCTTCAGATACACGGTGTGACCTTTGTACCTGTTGACTGCGCTGTGCGCACCGTAGCCCATCCACCAATCAATCGCACCGCCTATCGTGTTGCCAGCAGTGGCTACGAGGATGGTTGGCCAAAACAATTCTGGGTTGAGCTTGATGAGCCCAAAAACCGCTGGCTCAGAGCCGAGCGGTAGCAAAGTGGCTGAGATGATGGAAATAATGAAGACGGTGCTCAAACCGAACTGAGGCAAAGCCAGCCATGCCATGAGCGAGAGAAGCCAAGAGGGTAAATTTTCCATAGTGTGCAAACGCAGCAGAGTATACTCGTGCCTCTTTTTTCAGCAAATGCACTTTAGTCTTTTCCTCGCACTCTTCGTATGACTCCGCTATTGCTTGGGCCGCAAATTGGCTCTTATCAATTGCCCAACCCGGTGTTTGTAGCGCCGATGGCAGGTGTGACGGATTTGCCTTTCCGCAAGTTGTGCAAATCATTTGGCGCTGGCTACGCGGTCAGTGAAATGGTGACATCACGCAAAGATTTGTGGGCCAGCCTGAAAACTTCGCGCCGCACCAATCATGAAGGTGAATCAGCACCTATTGCTGTGCAAATTGCCGGCACGGATGCGCTGATGATGGCCGAGGCCACAACTTATAACATTGATCGTGGTGCGCAAATCATTGACATCAATATGGGTTGCCCAGCAAAGAAGGTCTGCAACAAGTGGGCAGGTTCCGCGCTGATGCAAGATGAGAACCTCGCGCTTGAGATTGTCAAAGCAGTCGTGCAAGCCGCGCAGCCGCATGGCGTGCCTGTGACTTTGAAGATGCGCACAGGCTGGTGCGCATCGCACAAAAACGCTTTAAGCATTGCACGGGCAGCGCAAGATGCTGGCATTCAAATGCTCACGATTCATGGCCGCACGCGCGAACAAGGCTACAAGGGCGTGGCTGAATACGAGACTATTGGAGAGATCAAAAGTCGTTTGCTCATTCCAGTGGTGGCCAATGGCGATATTGATTCCCCTGAAAAAGCCAAAGCCGTGCTGGATTTCACGCAGGCGGATGCGGTAATGATTGGCCGTGCGGCACAAGGCCGGCCTTGGATTTTTCGCGAGATCAATCATTATCTGCAAACGGGCGAGCAGCTTGCGCCGCCACTCGTTTTGGAAGTGCGCCGCGCGATGCTGGCGCATTTGCAAGAGCATGTTGCTTTGTATGGCGAACTCAGCGGGGCGCGTACTTCGCGTAAGCATATCGGTTGGTATGTGCGTGATTTGCCGGGTGGTGAAGCGTTTCGCCAGCGCATGAATGTTTTGGACGATCCTTATTTGCAGCATCATGCGATTGCAGAATATTTTGATGATTTAGCGCAACAGATGGATCGCTTGCCAGTGCAAAGCCAATCAGTTAATTTGAATAAGAATGAAGAATTGAGTTTGAACAATGAGTAAGAAGCATATTGAAGACAGCGTGCGCCAAGGCCTTGAGGCGTATTTCAAAGATTTGGGCAAGGAAGCGCCGCATGAGCTCTATGGCATGCTGCTCGGCATCGTGGAAAAGCCGATGCTTGAAGTGGTGA
The DNA here is from genome assembly GCA_031378135.1 of Variovorax sp. Taxonomy (GTDB): domain Bacteria; phylum Pseudomonadota; class Gammaproteobacteria; order Burkholderiales; family Burkholderiaceae_C; genus JANMDU01. The sequence continues at coordinate 5,572 of JANMFP010000137.1, forward strand.
TGCGTCAAGCAGGCAACAACCAATCCAAAGCTGCCGAATGGCTCGGTTTGAACCGCAACACCTTGCGCAAAAAATTGGGCGAACACCAGATGCTTTGAAGAGTATCTTGTTGTAGATATTTAGGAATTTTTTAAAAGGAATTCGGGATGCGTGCATTGATTTCTGTGTCGGATAAAACGGGCGTGCTGGAGCTTGCACGCGAATTGCATGCTTTGAGAGTTGATCTCATTTCCACGGGTGGCACGGCTAAATTGCTCTCTGACAATGGCTTGCCGGTGACAGAGATCGCGCAAGTCACAGGTTTTCCAGAAATGCTCGATGGCCGTGTCAAAACTCTGCATCCTAAAGTGCATGGTGGCTTGCTGGCGCGGCGCGATGTGCCTGAGCATATCGAAGCACTCAATGCGCATGAGATTGAGCCCATTGATATTCTTATCGTCAATCTCTATCCGTTTGAAGCTACGGTGGCTAAACTTGGTTGCACATTAGAAGATGCGATTGAGAACATCGATATCGGCGGCCCAGCGATGGTGCGCAGCGCTGCAAAGAATTGGAAAGATGTGGCGGTGCTGACTGATGCTTCTCAATATGCGGCCGTGATCGCTGAATTGAAGGCCGGTGGCATTTCGCAAAAAACCAAATTCGCACTCAGCGTGGCGGCGTTTAACCGCATCAGCAACTACGATGGCGCGATCAGCGATTACTTGTCTGCTATAGATTTAGAAGCGCCCTGCGAAGATAACATGCCGGCTAGAAGCACTTTCCCTTCGCAAACCAATGGTAGATTCGTCAAATTGCAGGATCTGCGCTACGGTGAGAATCCGCATCAAGCAGCAGCGTTTTATCGCGATTTGTATCCTGCGCCCGGCTCGCTCGTTACAGCCAAGCAATTGCAAGGCAAAGAGCTAAGCTACAACAATATCGCCGACGCAGATGCTGCTTGGGAATGCGTTAAAAGCTTTTCACAACCTGCTTGCGTGATCGTCAAGCATGCAAATCCTTGTGGCGTGGCAGTTGGCTTGGATGGTTTGGCGGCTTACAACCATGCCTTTCAAACCGATCCAACGTCTGCTTTCGGCGGCATCATTGCCTTGAACTGCGCTCTGGATGAGCGCGCGGCGCTGCAAATTTCGAAGCAGTTTGTTGAAGTATTGATGGCGCCCAGCTTCACACCAGAGGCTCTAGCGGTGTTCAAAGCCAAGGCAAATGTGCGAATTTTAGAAATCGCACTTCCAAACCTCCAAGGCAGCACGAGTGCAGCGGGTGGCAACAGCGCTTGGGACAAAGGCCAAAACGCAATTGACATCAAGCGCGTGGGCTCGGGCTTGCTGATGCAAACGGCAGATAACCACGAGCTACAGCTCTCTGATCTCAAAGTAGTCACCAAGCTGCAACCTACGCAGCAGCAATTGCATGATTTGCTGTTCGCTTGGAAAGTGGCCAAATACGTTAAATCCAACGCCATCGTTTTCTGTAAAGATGGGATGACGATGGGCGTGGGCGCGGGCCAAATGAGCCGCCTGGATTCAGCACGGATTGCAAGCATCAAAGCCGAGCATGCTGGCTTGAGCTTGGCAGGAACGGTTGTTGCATCAGACGCATTTTTCCCATTCCGTGATGGACTGGATGTCGTGGTGGATGCGGGCGCGAGCTGCGTGATTCAGCCCGGTGGCAGCATGCGCGATCAAGAGGTCATTGATGCAGCCAACGAGCGCGGTGTGGCCATGGTGTTCTCGGGCGTGCGGCATTTCCGCCATTGAAAATACAAACACAGCGTGCTATATATTAAATAGCACTCTACGCAGTAAAAACGCCGGCTAGAAGCCTAAAAAGCTCTCAAAAGCGATCAAAACTACGCGTTGAGAGCTGCAATACCAGCTTTGGCAATTTGAGCGTCTTCCGTCGACTTCACACCGCTCACACCCACTGCGCCAATCACATGCCCATCTTTCACGATGGGCACGCCGCCCTCGAGCATGCCTTCAATAAATGGCGCACTCAAAAAGCTGGTGCGACCTTGATTGATGATGTCTTCATAAATCTTGGTTTCGCGGCGGCCTAGCGCGGCGGTATGCGCTTTGGCGGGTGCAATGTGGGCAGAGATAGCTGCGACGCCATCCAAGCGTTGTAGTCCAAGCAAATGGCCGCCATCATCAACCACAGCAATCGTGACCGCCCAATTGTTCTGAAGTGCTTCAGCTTCTGCCGCAGCCAAAATTGCTTTGACGTCAGCTGCTTCGAGTAAGGATTTGGTTTTCATGGAATTCCTAAAAGTTCAGTTTCAAAGCGGAGAGCATAACCTGTGCTTATCGACCGGACTGGCGCAATTTCAGTCAAAGGAATCCATACAAAAAGTAGGAAAACGCGCGGGCTGTGCACAGCGCGCCAATTCCCCTAAAATTCTTCCATGCTGCAACTAACAGCAGCCTTATAGGAGTATTGAAATGAGTGATCCCATTGTTTTAAATCAAGGCGCGATTCTGGGCGGCGCAGAGCGCAACCGCGTTCTGCGCAATACATATTGGCTTTTAGCGCTGAGCCTGCTGCCCACCGTGCTGGGCGCTTGGCTGGGTGTGTCCACGGGCATCACCAAGGGTCTGACGGGCTTTATGGGTTTGATCGTTTTCTTGGGTGGCGCGTTTGGATTCATGTACGCCATTGAGAAAACCAAAAATTCAGCCGCTGGCGTGCCCGTGTTGCTCGCTTTTACTTTCTTCATGGGCTTGATGCTATCGCGCATGCTCGCCATGGTGCTGGGCTTCAAAAACGGCGGTGAACTGGTCATGACGGCTTTTGCTGGAACGGCTGGCATCTTCTTTGTGATGGCGAGCTTGGCCAGCTTGATCAAGCGTGATTTGTCTGGCATGAGCAAATGGTTGTTCGTGGGTGCGCTCGCTGTGATGGTCGGCGCGATCATTAATGTGTTTGTCGGCTCTACTATTGGCATGGCTGTGATCAGTGTCATGTGCATCGGCATCTTCTCGGCTTACATGCTGTACGACCTCAAGCAGATCATCGACGGCGGCGAGACGAACTACATCAGCGCGACCCTAGCGCTGTACATGGATATTTTCAATGTCTTTCAAAGCTTGCTGGCACTGCTAGGCATCTTTGGTGGCGAGCGAGATTAAACCTGTCGTTACTGCATCCTCAAATGATGCAAGCATGAAAAAAGCGCCCTAGGGCGCTTTTTTCGTGAGAGAAAAATCCGTGAGGATTATTTCTTTGGCTCAACGGCCTTCTTAGCAGCATCAGCAGCAGCAGTGCCAGCAGCTTTAGCCGCGTCAGCAGCACCAGCACCGGCAGCCATCGCGCCTTTAGCCGCGTCAGCAGCGCCAGCACCAGCAGCTTTAGCAGCATCAGTTGCAGCGCCGACAGCGGCACCAGCAGCAGCGCCTGCTGCACCAGCGGCCGCAGTAGCAGCACCAGCAGCAGCGGATGCGGCACCAGCGGCAGCGGATGCAGCGCCAGCAGCAGCTTCAGCCACTGGGGCAGGAGCTGGAGCAGGAGCGGCAACTGGAGCGGGTGCAGGAGCAGCAGCTTCAGGCTTTTTACCGCAAGCGGCGAGAGCAACAGCGGCCATCAAAGATGCCAAAACGAGGGTCTTTTTCATTGGATAGTCCTAATAGATAGAGAAAACAATTTCCGGAAATTGTCAAAGCATGATCAGCCTTGACATCCATTGGACTGAAGGAGATCAATCTAATGGATTGCGCGCAAAGCACTCGAGAACTCTGCGCACAACCATAAATTATAGCCCGAGCGCAGAGCTACATGCAAAAAAGCGTAGCAAGCATATCAATCAGAGCATGCATGTAGAAGGCTGGCATGTTTGCGCTGATGTCTTTGCGCGAGCCCAGCGTCGCAAACGTCGCGCTTACCTTAAACTCAAGGTCTATTGCACGCTGCAAAGATGACTCATTTTGCGTAGGTTTTTACTTGTTGCTAACTTCTGTACAACCCATTGAAACTGCTGACCACTCCCTTGCGTTGATTTCCGAGGATATGGCAAGAGTTGACGCTGTCATTGCGCATCGCTTGGCATCTGATGTGCCTTTGGTCAGCCAAATCAGCAACTACATCATCTCTGCCGGGGGCAAGAGATTACGTCCAGCCATACATTTACTGGCTTGCGGCGCGTTGGGCTATCCAAATTCGCAAAAGTATCAGCTAGCTGCTGTACTTGAATTTATTCACACAGCCACTTTGCTGCATGACGATGTGGTGGATGAATCGACGCTGCGCAGAGGTCGTCCAACTGCCAATGAATCATTTGGCAATGCAGCCAGCGTTTTGGTGGGCGATTTCTTGTATTCACGTGCTTTTCAAATGATGGTCGAATGCGGATCGATGAGTGTCATGTCGATTCTTTCTGAGGCCACCAATGTGATCGCTGAGGGCGAGGTGCTTCAACTGATGAATATGCATGATGCCTCCTTGGATGAGGCTGCCTACCTAAAAGTAATTCGCTCTAAAACAGCCAAGCTCTTTGAAGCCAGTGCACGCTTAGCAGCAGTCTTGGCAGGAAGCGATACTGCCACAGAGCACGCTTGCGCCACTTATGGCCAAGCCTTGGGGACAGCATTTCAAGTGATCGACGATGCGCTCGATTACGAGGGAGAGTCGTCTCGCATGGGGAAAAACCTTGGCGATGACTTGCGTGAAGGTAAAGTGACCTTGCCATTGATCATTGCTATGCAGCGCGCAAACAGCACGGACACTGCCTTGATTCGCCACGCGATTGAGCAGCCTGATCCTGATTGTTTGGAGCAAAATTTAGCCAGCATCATGGCTGTGATTCGTCGCACCGATGCATTGCAAGCCACTTATGCAGTTGCAGTTGATGAAAGCAAACGTGCCAGTGCAGCCTTGCATGTTTTGCCGGACTCGATTTATAAAGATGCTTTGCTTCG
>JANMFP010000153.1:0-4928 GCA_031378135.1 Variovorax sp.
GCTAACACGGCATACGACCGCACTTTGCTTGCCTCGGCAAAAACCATTGCCGAGCAGCTTGATGTTCAAGGCGAGGGCACTGCTTTTCGCCTCGTGCCGCGCGTGCCCTATGCGGCGCTAGAGGCTTTTGAGGCGGATAACCGCAGTCGCATGTTTTATCGCGTCACGGGTTTTTCGGGCGAACTGGTCTCGGGCTTTGAATCGCTCAAGGTGTGGCGAGGCAAGATTGCCGATCAACCGCCGTATGCCGCTTTGGTGGATTTTTATGATGACGCTGTGGACGGCTCACCCGTGAGAGTGGCTGTGCTTTTGCAGCCTGTGGCAGGCACGGGCGGCCATGGCATGGCGACGATTCAAGTGGCGGAAACGCTGGAGCTGAGAGAAGGACTGGCGCGGCAGATCATGCTCAGCACGCTTTGGCGGCAGGCTCTTCTACTGAGCGTGATTGCGGCTTTGGTGGTTTGGGTGGTGCAGCGCGCCGTGCGCCCTGTCAAGCAAATCAGCCGTGATATTGCAGCGCGTGCAGAGAACGATTTGAGCCCGGTGGACGCGAGCCAAGCGCCTAAAGAGCTACAGCCGCTATTGCAAGCGAACAATCAACTCATGGCGCGGCTCCATCATTTGCTGCAACACCAAAAGCGCTTCGTGCGCGATGCGGCGCACCAGCTTCGCACACCATTAGCCGTTCTTAAAACACAAACGCAATCGGCCCTGCGAGGCGATGTACCGCTAAGCCAAGCCTTGCAAGAAATTGGTGAAACGGTGGATCGCGCCACGGAATTAGCCAATCAAATGCTCTCGCTTGCGAAGGTGGAGCAATTGCGCCAGCAAGCGCCCAGTGTGGCGCTGGATTGGAGCGCAGTGCTGCGCGAGGTATCGCTAGATTTAGCGCCTTTGATGGCCGATAAGGATTTGGAATTCGAGCTGCAAACTGAGATGGCACCCGTGCTTGCGCATGACTGGATGTTGCGTGAGTTGGTTCGTAATTTGCTGCACAACGCGATCAAGCACAGCGTGCAGGGCAGTGCACTGAATGTGTGCCTGCAAAGCCGACAAGGCACTGCCGAGCTGGTGATCTCTGACAGCGGCGCGGGTATCAACAACGAGTTGCGCCAGCGTCTCTTTCAGCCTTTCTCTGCAGGAAGAGTGCAGGCGGGTGCGGGTCTAGGCTTGGCGATTTGCGCGGAAATTGTGCAAGCTTTGCAAGGCGAGATCGCAGTTGAGAATCGCAGGGCCCAAGAAAAAATCCTTGGTTTAGATGTGCGCGTGAATTTGCCACTTCACTTGTGATTTACGAGCTCACGACTAGCTTCTTCGGCCAAAGCACACTCGTAATCGCCACCACCATCAAGGCCACAGCTGCCCAGTCTTGCCAAAAGAGTTTTTCGCCCAGCCACAGCGCACCGCTGAACACACCGAGGATGGGGATGAACATGACACTCAGCGTGGATGCCACAGGTGGCAGGCTGCGTGCGAGGTAAAACCAAGTAGCGTGCGCGAAGCCGAAGATGAGAACAGCGTTGTAGAGAATTGAAAACCATTCTGAGGCGCCCGGCATACGCCAGCGCGCTTGCTCAAACAGGATGGATAGAACTGTCATCACGATGGCTGCCATAACCGTCATCCAAAACGACATGGCGAGCGTGGCAGCGGGAATTGTCGTGCGGCGCAAAAGCTGCGTGCCCAGCGCCCAAGTACTGGCGGCAATCAATGCGAGCAACACACCCAGTGGCGCACCAGCGAGTTTGCCGAATTCATGGGTGAGCAAGAGCAGCACGCCTAAAGCGGCGCTGCCAACGCTGAGCCAGAGTCGCGCGGAGAGTTTGTCTGCAAAAAACCAGGCGCCGATGATGGCACTAAAAATCGGCATCGTGTAGCCGAGAATCGCAGCGCGCCCGCTGGACAGTAGCGTGATGGCGACGATGATGCAGCCATGCCAGATGAACATATTGAACACAGCGAGCAAGAAAAGCTCTCGCCAAAATTTGAGCGGTTGCTTTGCATCACCACGTGCAATCGTGAACGGCACCTTGAGGATTTTTAAGCCGATGGCAAGCACGGGAATACCGATCCACATCGACAGAGCGCGAAACGATAGAGGCGGGAAACCAGCGCTGACACCCAGCTTCATGATCGGCCAGTTGATGCCCCAAACGAGTGTGAGGCCAACCAAGAGCCAAAGTTGGGTAGGAGTGAGGCGTTGCATGAATGCATTATTGCTCATGCCATCAAGCTGCGAGGTGGCTGACTATGAAATACATAGCACTCCGGGCAAGTAATACGCCGGCTACCTGCCTAAAAAGCTCTCAATTGAGGCGAATTCACTGCACAAACCCCATCTGCCGGACTTCACGCACTTCGGGCTTGATTTTGTGCTCCGCTTCAAGTTGCTCTAAAAATTCTTCGGCTGAAAACTCTGCTGCCAAGATGTCGCATTGGCGCTTTACGGCGGCGAAATCACCGGGGCACAGTTGCTCAAGTTTGGCCAGCCGCGTGCGCAGTGATTCATTCAAACGCGATGCATCGCCAGCCAAGGCTTCGGTGGTGAACATCAGCTCGCGCTGCGTGGCTTTCAAAGGTTTGAATTGGATTTTGAAGGTGAAGCGGCGCAGCGCGGCTTGGTCAATCCGGTCGAGCAAATTGGTCGTGCAAATGAAGATGCCTTGGTAATGCTCCATTTGCTGTAGCATTTCGTTGACTTCCGTGACTTCGTAGCTGCGCTGAGCACCGCGCCGATCTTGCAGGAAGCTATCGGCTTCGTCGAGAAGCAGCACGGCTTTTTCGCTTTCCGCCTCGGCAAACATTTTTGCCATGTTTTGCTCGGTCTCGCCCACGAATTTGCTCATCAAATCGCTGGCGCGTTTGATGATCAAAGGCTTTGCCAACGCTTTACTAATATGCTCGCCCAGCGCAGTTTTCCCCGTGCCCGGAGCGCCGTAAAAACACAGCGTGCCATGGCCGCGTGCTTTAAGTGCTTCCACAATGCGAGGAATTTCAAAACGCGTTTCCACGTTAAGCATTTCTAAGTCATAGGTGGTGACTTGTTTGCGGCCTTTGCTGTCGGCAAGGGTATTGCCCAGCGCCGCATCGGCGTGTTTGAGTTGGCGTTCGATCAGGCCTTCGAAAACTGTCGTTTCGTCGCTCGTTTTAGCAAGCCCTGCAAAACGCACTGCAGTGCGGATCTGCGCTGGCGTGAGGCCTTTGCGCTCGGTAAGTTTCGCAACGAACGCATCGCTCACAGCGACACCCGAGAGCGTCTTGCGCACAAGTTGCTCGCGTGCTCCGGGCGGCGGGCTTTTGAGCTCCAAGTGGTAAGCAAACCTGCGGCGAAACGCAGGATCAATTTGCTCAATCCGATTCGTCACCCATATCGTGGGCACGGCGTTTTGCTCCAAGATTTGATTGACCCACGCTTTGCCATTCACGCTGCTGCTCGCCGCTGGTGCAGCAATCTGCTCCTGCCGCGCCATCAGCTGCGCAGCATCCATGCTGATCGGCGGGAACACATCTTCCACTTCGTCAAACAAGAGTGCGGCTTGATGCGCCCCTTTTAAAAACACCTGCGCAATTTGCAGCGAGCGATAGCGATCTCGGCCACTCAGGGAATTGCCATCACGATCCGCATATTCCACTTCAAACAATTCTAGGCCAGCGCTTTGAGCCACCACTTTAGCGAGTTCAGTTTTCCCTGTGCCGGGCGGGCCATAAAGCAACACGTTCACGCCCGGCTCTTTGCGCTGCATCGCGTTGCGCAGCAAATTCACGAGCACCTGAGCGTCTTCTTCGACGAAATGGAAATCGCTGGTGTTGAGCTCACTCTTGACCGCAGGCCGGGTGAACACCGCCATGAGCTCACTTTGATCGCGGTATTCGCGCATCAGCACGGGCGGCAACTTTTCGCTGACTTTCATCAAATCGGCCAGGTCGGTGATGTTGTGCTCAGAAATTAAATTCTCCACCAAGCCAATGCGCTCCAAGCGCGAGCCTGCGCGCAAAGCCTCAGCCACTTCGCCAGCTTTCACGCCGGCCACATCCGCAATCGCAGCATAGGCTTCAGGCGCGTTGCTGACTTTGAATTCGACCAGCAGGCTGCGCAAATCGCGTTGATAGCGCGCTAATGTGCCATACAAAAGCAAGGCGCGTTCAGCGCGGTTGAGTTGCAAAAGGCCAGCGAGTGCATCGATGTTTTTTTCGACCAAGGTGCTGTGTTTCTTCAAAGCGTGATTGAGCCAGTCGCTCGTGACTGAGAGCACAGAGAGCAAATCCTTGGGTGAATCTTTGGCGTATTCATCGAGATAGAAAAACACCGTGCCTTCTTCATACGGACCGCGCCATGCGCCATGTCGCTCGATGAATTCGGCATGCGTGAGTGCTTCGTGGCCTTTCCAAAATTCATTGCCTGTGCAGCGGCGGTTGAGAAACTCGCGCAGCCGCTCCATCACATGCGTCGGCCAAACCATGTGCCGGCCAGTCAGCGAGAGCAGGCTGTTCAAATCGCGGCGCACATTGAATTTCGATCCTTGCTTTGCGGCCAAGGTGAGCACAAATTGCGAACACATCATCTCCAGCACAGGCGCGCTTTTTAGCCCTGGCGAGGCCAGCAAGCCATCAGCAAGAGCATTCAGAGAGTTTGCAACACGTTTAGACATCGAAGAGCCTTGTAGTGCAGGGGGGAAGAATGTCCCTGATTGAGACCATAACGCAGTTCATAAACTTTGGGAAGACACCGCAGAAAAATCCGCTGCACTCCAATGTGTGAAATTCACCACACATTAGCGCAATAAATGGCTGCCCAAGCACCACAATCTCAACATGATCACCTTTGCAGACATCCAAGCCGCAGCCCAGCGCATCGCGCCGCATGTTTTGAACACGCCCTGTGTGGAGAGCAAAACACTCTCAGAGATCACGGGAGCGCAGGTGTTTTT
>JANMFP010000156.1:0-11231 GCA_031378135.1 Variovorax sp.
GCGTCATTTCATCGAGTGCGGCAAAGGGCTCATCCATGAGCAAGAGGCGCGGCTCAGTCACCATCGCCCGCGCAATTGAGACACGCATCTTCATGCCGCCAGAGAGCTCGCGCGGATAGACATGCGCGAATTGCGCGAGGCCCACCTTGGCCAATGCTTCTTCCACCTGCGTGCGAGCGGCTTCTTTGCTGAAGCCCTTCAAGCGCAACGGCAGCCACACGTTGTCAAACACCACCGCCCATGGCATGAGCGTGGGCTCTTGGAAGACGAAGGAAATATCTTTGGAATGGTCTTGCGTTGAACTGTTATGAGCAGCGTCTCCCCAAGCCATCGCACCACTTGAAAGTGGTAGCAAGCCCGCCATGATTTTGAGCGCCGTGCTTTTGCCGCAGCCCGAAGGCCCAAGCAAGCTGACGAATTGGCGCTCGCCAATGGCCAAATCCACATCTTGCAAGGCAAGCGTGCCGTTGTCGTAGCGCTTGTTGACGCGTTGGAGAGAAAACAGAGTTGTCATAGCGTGATCATTGGCAAAGTCTTCAATGGTAGTCAGATTCTCTTTGGTGGCGAATGGCAATCACAGTGACTTCGTCTTCGCCGGTCACCTCAAATAACAGCAAAAATCCTGAAGCACCAAAATCTACAATCATCTCGCGGTAGCGTCGCAAGTTTGTCTCGAACTTTGCGCGACGGCAGCTTAGCGGCATTCGCGCGAGAAAGTCGTAAGCTTGCTCAAGTGTGTCAATAACGCGATCTGCGAGCGCCGAGGAGATCTCAAAATAAAAGTCGTAAATCCGCTCGATATCTTCTTGCGCATCGGTATGCACCACCACAGAGTAGCGTTTCATGCCATCGAGATATGTTGACCAGAGCCTGTGCTGTCTTTTCTAGGCTTCTTCTTTCGATGAGACATATCGCGCAATCTCTGAATGCTCTCGCCCGCAGAAATTGCCGTGCGCTTGCCCGCATCGAGACTTTTAGAACGCTTCAGAGCCAAGGCATAAAAAGCTGCATCCTCTTTTCGCCACTGCGCTTGCTTGCGCAAAGTTTCTTCAATAAAGGTGGAAATCGTCTCGCCCTCTTGCAAGACAGAATCGACCAGCGAGCGCAGCTCAGGCGTGGTGCGCACAGAGGGGAAGGAGGCGGATCGCATAGATGAGTCCTTGGATGATTTAATGCGTTGCAATTGTAACGCATCAGCAATTTAGCGCCGTGACACAGTTCTCATATGGGGATGGTGGGCGAGTCAATCAATGTGCTCATGGGTAGGTTGCTGATCTCTTGCAAAAGTTGCGCCAGCTTTTGCGCCGAAGCATGGATCACGGCATGGCCTTTCTCAGCGGTGGCAATCGCCGCATTGCCGCAAGCCCCCATAGGGTTGTAATCCTGCGTCTGCCAGCCCATTTTGGCGCTCATGCCGTTGCCAAGGATAGGGTATTTTTCAGAGCGATGTTCTGAGCTGCTTTTGAAATCACGCGCTTGGCTCATATCCACAGTTTTCGGCGCAAGAGCTAACATCATGGAGGTTTCCATATCACCGCCGTGAATACCAAAGCGGTGTTCTGAGGGCGCAAATAGCGCGTTAATTTCATCGCCTAGGGGCAGCGTAAACCAATTGGTGGAAAACACGAGCATGTCCAGCCGCACACGCAGATCACGCGCCACAATATCCATCACGCTGATTTGACCGCCATGTGAATTCAGGAGCACCAGCTTCTTGATGCCCGCCGCATTGACGCATTCACCAATCTCCGTCCACAGCGCAATCAGCGTCTCGGCCTTCAAAGTGAGTGTGCCCGGAAAGCGGCCGTGCTCATTACTTTTTCCGACCTGCTGAGTGGGCAAGAACAGGGCACGCGTGTTGCCTAGATGCGGCAACGTGGCCGCGATCACACCATTGACCAAAGTCGTATCCACTGAAGTTGGCAAATGCGGGCCATGCTGCTCAATCGCAGCGACAGGCAACACAGCAACGACATCGTCTGTACCGCTGCGAGCCAGCTGCGCAAAATGACGGGTGGACAGGTCTGCCCAAAGATGAGAAGGGAGTTTCATTCCTACATATTAAACGGGAAATTAACCCGGGTTAACATCCCCGGAGGTGTGGTTTGTCTCGTGCCGAATACTGGTGGGTTGATCGCCGAGGTACTTCACTCAATGAGCTCACCAACACCACAGACCGTGACCCGTTTGAAGGAACGCCGTGGCATAAACATGTGCCTGTACATTTAGAGCGAGTTGCAGCCCCTTCATTTTGATACCCAACGATTCATGAGTGCATTTCAAGAAGAAACCGTTTTAACCGTCCATCACTGGACGGATCGCCTATTCAGCTTTACCACCACGCGCGATGCCAGCCTGCGCTTTTCCAATGGGCATTTCACGATGATTGGCTTGCGCGTTGATGGCAAGCCTTTGCTGCGTGCTTACAGCATCGTGAGTGCGAATTACGAAGAGCAGCTCGAATTTCTGAGCATCAAAGTGCCCGATGGGCCACTGACCTCGCGGCTTCAACACATTCAACCCGGCGACAAAATCATCGTAGGCCGCAAACCGACGGGTACCTTGCTGATCGATTATCTGTTGCCAGGCAAACGCCTGTACCTGCTGGGCAGTGGCACGGGGCTAGCGCCGTTTTTGAGTGTGGCGCGAGACCCTGAGACTTATGATCGCTTTGAAAAAGTGATCGTGGTGCATGGTGTGCGGGAGGTCGCTGAGCTGTGTTACCGCGATTATTTAACCCAGACCTTGCCAAGCGATGAGATGCTGGGCGACATCGTAGGCCGCCAGATGATCTACTACCCCAGCGTGACCCGTGAAGAATTTGTGAACCAAGGCCGCATCACCACTCTGATCGAGAGCGGCCAACTCACCCGCGATCTTGGCTTGCCAGACCTTGATCCTGCTGTTGATCGCATCATGATCTGTGGAAGCCCCGGATTGAACAAAGACATGCGCGCCATTTTGGATGCGAAGGGTTTTCGCGAAGGCAACACCACATCACCGGGTGACTATGTGATCGAGCGGGCGTTTGTTGATGTATGACCTATGATTTTGAAAATGCGCTCTGGCTTTTTCCAAAACCAAATGATTGCTAGGGCAAATTTAATCTTTAACCTACAATTTCTGGAACAAAACAACACTTGAAGCCATTCGCTGTGCAAACATTCAGCATTCATGATCTGCGCGACCGCTCTGGTGAGTCGACTCAAGAGGCCGAAGAAGGGCTCATATCACTTGTGACCAAGCATCGCATACCGCTAAGTGTAAGTGTGCCTTTTGTGCGAGAGCTGATTTGAAGTGACGGCAACACCTCATAAATCACCACAGAAACAGCAGCGTTAAATTGCTGCTGAACTAACCTGCACAACAGCACTCCATTTCTGATGACTCTACGATTGTCTTTGCCATATTCAGTTGCTATTTTTTTAATAGCGATCAGCGCAGTATTTTTGCCGGCTACTGCCCAAATGAGCCTTAAAAATACGGGCTCAGTCGTCACCACGCCGCAAGTGCGCGCGGAGCTGCTGGCTTATGCACCGGACGGCGTGGGGGCGGGCAAGCAGCTTTGGGTGGGCTTGCAGATTGCGCACAAGCCGGAGTGGCATACGTATTGGAAGAATTCTGGCGATTCGGGGCAGCCGACTGATATGCAGTGGAAGCTGCCTGCAGGGGTGCAGCCGGGTGAGACGCGTTGGCCTGTGCCTAAGAAAATTTGGATTGGCTCTCTGGCCAACTACGGGTATGAAAACACGGTGCTGCTGCCTGTGCCGCTGGAGATTTCTACGCTGTTTAAGCCTGATTTTCTGAAGCCGGATCTGGAGATCAAGCTCAAGGCGGTGTGGCTGGTGTGCAAGCAGGAGTGCATCCCGGAAGAGGGCGAGTTTGCGCTCAAGATTCCGGTGCAGGGCAGCACGGCTTTGCACCGTGTGGCATTTGAGGCGGCATTTGCGGCATATCCGAAAGATGTGCAAAGCGCGGCAAGCGTGAAGATTGTGGGCAAGCAGCTTGAATTCAGCGTGCCGCAATTGCCAGCTGAGTTGCGCGGCAAAACGCTGGAGATGTTTCCTGAAACAGCTGAGGTGCTAGAGAACGGAGCGAAGCTTAATGCATCGAGTGGATCGAGCTGGACACAATCGTGGAAGGGTGATGTGTGGACGGCAGTATTCCCTGTGTCTACCCAGCGCAGCGCCAGCCCGGAATCGATGCCGCTGGTGCTCACCGCAGATGGGAAAACGGCTTATCGCGTGACTGCGAAGGTCGATGGTGCATGGCCCAAGGTGGCGACTGCGGCCCAAGTGCCGCCGGAGCTGGCAGCGGCGCTCAAAGCGAATGCGGGGGCATCCGCTGCGCCTGTGCTGGCAGGTGGCCAGAGCGCGGTGACTTCGTTTTTACCAGCGTTGCTGCTGGCCATCCTTGGCGGCATGATTTTGAATTTGATGCCTTGCGTGTTGCCCGTGCTGGCGATCAAGGTGCTGGGCTTTACGAATGCGCCGAGTCAACGCGCGCGCGTGGCAGGAGGCGGGGCTTACACGGTAGGCGTGGTGATGAGCTTTATTGCCCTGGGTGGCTTGATGCTCATCCTTCGCGCAGGCGGCGAGGCGCTGGGCTGGGGCTTTCAATTGCAGTCGCCCGCGGTGGTGGGGGCACTGGCGGTTTTGTTCACCTTGATTGCGTTGAATTTATTAGGTGTGTTTGAGTTGGCGAATTTTTTGCCTTCTTCGGTGGTCACTTCGCAGGCCAAGAATCCTCAGGTGGATGCGTTTTTAAGCGGTGTGTTGGCTGTGGCGATTGCCTCGCCTTGCACGGCACCGTTCATGGGCGCATCGCTGGGCTACGCGCTTGGCTTGCAAGCATGGCAGGCGCTTGCCGTGTTTGCGGCATTGGGCATCGGTATGGCGCTGCCTTATCTTGCGGCGAGCGTTGTGCCTGCTGTGGCCAAGCTCTTGCCACGCCCGGGCGCTTGGATGGATGTGTTCAAGAAGTTCATGGCTTTCCCGATGCTCGCCACCGTCGTGTGGCTGCTGTGGGTGATTGGGCAGCAAACGGGGATGGATGGTGCTGCAGCTTTGCTAGTGCTGCTTCTGGTGGTGTCAATGCTCGCTTGGGCTTTGAGTTTGCCGGGCAAGGCGCGTTGGCTAGTTACTATTATTTCTATAGCACTCGGTGCAGTATTCTTGCCGGCTATCGGCGGAAACATCTTCAAAATCCAAGAATCTACGCCGATTCAAGATGCGCGCTGGCAAGCTTGGGAGCCAGGTAAGGTCGAGCAGTTGCTAACCAACAACCAGCCCGTCTTCGTCGATTTCACAGCCGCATGGTGCGTCACCTGCCAATACAACAAGAAAACCACGCTCGCCGATGCCTCGGTGCTGCAGGATTTCAGCGCTAAAAAAGTGCAGCTACTGCGCGCCGACTGGACGAAGCGCGATCCCGCCATCACGCAAGCTATCACGCAGCTTGGCCGCACCGGTGTGCCTGTGTATGTGATTTACAAACCGGGCAGTGCCCCTGTGATCTTGTCGGAAATACTGGACGTGGCGCAGGTTCGTGCGGAACTTGCGAAACTGTGACGCATCTGATCATCTGAAGGAATTAACCATGCAACGCCGTCAGTTCGCCACCTCAACTCTCGCTGCTGCAGTTCTTGCCACCACTTCACAGGCTTGGGCGCAAGCCACAGCCACAGTAGGCCAAGCCGCCCCCAATTTCAGCGCCAAAGATACGAGCGGCAAAACTGTGCAGCTCTCAGATTTCAAAGGCAAAACTGTCGTGCTCGAATGGGTCAACCCTGGCTGCCCCTATGTGCGCAAGCATTACGATGGCGGCAACATGCAAGGCACGCAGCAAGATGCGATTGCCAAAAATGTGGTTTGGCTCGCCATCAATTCCACAGGCACCGATCATCCCGATTACCTCGCGCCCGCAAAGCTCGCAGATTGGATGAAGCAACAAAAAGCGCCTGTTACGCACACTGTGATGGATGAAAGCGGAAAAATCGGCAAAGCCTATGGCGCCCGCACCACGCCGCATATGTACATTGTTGATGGCAAAGGCGTGCTGGTGTATGCAGGTGGCATCGATAGCCTCCCAACGGCCAGCGCATCAGATATCCCTAAAGCCACCAACTACATCAAAGTATCGCTCGGCGAAATGGCTGGCGGCAAAGCGTTGAGCAACAGCGTGACGCGGCCTTATGGCTGCTCGGTGAAATACAAATCCTAAGCCGCGATACTGATCAGCCGCGCGTGAATCCCGTGGCTGATCGCCCCGAGCCTTTGACCACCAAGGGCGGCACTTCGATCATGCCAAACTCATCCAAGAATTCGCTAGATCGATTCTCCTCAGTAGGCCATGCCTGATCCCAGCGATCGAGTTGTTGCTGATTACTCGGTGGTTTGCGAATGGGTACAGTAGCAGAAGCTGGCCGGCGCGGCTCCAAGCGTGTGGCCTGCCACTCAGACTCTTGGCCGCCTTCTTGATACTGCACAGAATGCTGCTCTGCCGCTTGCAGCTCTGGGATCACCATGGCGCGTAACGCTGGCGCATCTGGTAGATCATCTTTTGCGAGCGACCAAACAGGTATTTGCGCCATCTCCAGCGCTTTGACTTTGCGCTGAGTGCCTTCCGACATAGGCTTGCCTTTGCTGGCCTGCAACTGAATCACGCCCAATACATCGCCTTGCTCAGAGCACACCAAAAAATCCACACAACGTCTGCCTACGCTGCCAAACCATTGGTTGTAAGAGCGGCTCTCTGCAACGTTTAAAAAGCGCGCCAGCGCAACCTGTGGCATCAGCAAGCACTCAGGTAAAGCTTTTCGCAGATGCTTCAAAGTGTGCAGCTCAGTAGGCGTGAGCGGGCGCATCGTGCGCGGCTGCCAATCTTCCATCCGGAAAGCGCGCTGTTTGCGTGAATGCACGATAGGCACTGAGCGCTGCAATACAAACCAGCCAAGCAGTGCGAGCGCCATCAAAACTGCTATACCAGCCATCACTGCCGGCCAGCTGAGAGAAGAAAGCATATTCATCGCGCTGGTCTCCATCAATTAATAAGTTGCATCAAGAAGTTGCCTAAAGCGTTTGCATTCAGCATTTGCATCAAGCAGTTGCATCTTTTGCATTATGTTGGCAAGTTGGCGCTAGCATGCGTTAGCTTTGTGTCAAGTGGTTAGCCTTGCGTTCGGAGTCAAACAATGCTCAGGCACACATCAGTGCAGGCAAATCTGCCATGCTGGCAAATACATGGCTTGCGCCTACGTCGCGCATGGCCTGCGCGCTGGAGTGGCCGCCCTCAGCAGGGCAGTAAGCAAACACCATACATCCCGCCGCCACACCCGCCCGCGCGCCTGTGGGGCTGTCTTCAATCACGGCGCAGCGCTTGGGATCGACGCCCAGAGCAGCGGCTGCGGCCAAATACACATCAGGTGCAGGCTTGCTTTTGGGCATTTCTACGCCGCTGAAAATTCTTCCTTCGAAGAAATGGAGCAGGCCAGTTTTGGTGAGCTGGAGCACGACCTTGCCGCGATCTGCGCCGCTGGCGCAGGCGATTTTTTGGCCGTAGCCGCTTGTGATGGCGATCAGAGCTTCGTTGATGTGAGGAATCGCCGTGAGCGATGCGCTGAGTGCTGCATTGCGACGCTTGCGAAAGCCTGCAATCCAAGCATCATCGATCTGTTGCCCCGTGTTTTTAAAAATCAATTCGCCTTGATCTTGTACCAGATGGCCTACAAAATGAGCTATGCATTGTTCTTGCGTCATCTGCCAGCCCATGGCTCCCAGCATCTCGCGAAGCACGTTGTTGGTGATCAATTCGCTATCCACCAGCACGCCATCGCAATCAAATAAAATCGCATCGAACTTCATACGCACTCCCGTTGAATTTGGATTTTAACGCTATCAATAGATGAGCACTCTACGCATATTCTTTGCCGGCGATTGGTCAAATTAGATGGAAAAATCAGGCCTCAGAGGAAGATTACTGTTGAAGGCTTGCATCATGCCCATGCTGTGCGGGGCGATGCCGTTATCACGCAAATTCAAGCTTTGTTTAATTTACGCTGCTCCAAGCTCTCCATCGCAAAGCCGGCTTCCTTCATCGCATCAAAACCGCCATCGATATGCGCCACATTGGTGAGCCCCATGTCTTGCAGCGTCTTCGCGGTGAGCGCGCTGCGCCAGCCTGCTGCGCAAAACAGCACAAACTCTTTGCTCTCGTCGCCCCACATGGGCTTGAAGTAGGGCGACGATGGATCCACCCAAAACTCAATCATGTCGCGAGGCGCATGCGCGCTGCCCACAGGTGTGCCAGCAGGCGCTTGCAGCTCGCGGATGTCGCGAATGTCAACCAATTGAATCGATGCATCCGTGGCCATTCGCTTTTTAACATCTTGTGCAGAGTAAGTTTTGATCTCGCCAAGGGCTTGGTCGATGAGTTGTCTGTGGGTGATTGTGATGGGCATGGATGCGCTCCTGTTATAGTGGAATGTCATAGTTTGATCGAAGTTGGACTTTAAATTAATTGGCTGACGACTATCTGAGCAACACATCATGAATTCACCCAATCAGACCGCTTCCTCCAGCGTACACCCCATCGCAGTGGCCGTTGTGCTCAACGATGGGATTGAAGAAACCGTGAAGCAATCTGCAGACGAGCTTTTGCTGGTCAATGCTGTTTTAAAGTCTCATGTTCCCGGTCAGGTCAAAAGCGAAGATGTTGCCATGGCCATCGAAAAAGTAGAAGACATCAAAGACACCGTTGCAGCATCCGCTCAAGATTTAGCGGTAGTCAATCAGTTGCTAGAAGATGAAATTGATGAGCGCATTCTGCTGGAACGCAAGCTCAAAGTGACAGAAGCTGCCTTAAAGCGCGCCACAACTTAATTTGTAGAAAAAATTGTAGGATAAAGCGCCGCCTTTCTGTAAGCAAAGACTGGCAAGGCGAGTCAGCATCTCTCTCCAGTGCGCAAAAGCGCCATGGAGTGCTGGCCTAATAGTTTTTTATCCAAACATGAGGTGGGTGGCAAATGATCAGCATGGCTTTGTCCACGCGGCTCGAGTATGAAATTCTCGATTCGGGGTGTGACTTTATTTTTAATATTCAAGCGGCGCATACGCCGCAGCAAACGGTGCGCGAGGAGTTGCTCAGTCTCAACCCAGCGCTCAGCCCCAACTATTACACCGATCCCATCACGCAAAATCGTTTCGTGAGTGTTCATGTGCCCAATGGGAAGTTCTGCGTGGATTACAAAGTGATCGTTGAGTTGACGCATACCGAATCATCTCCTGATGACCTGTATGAGTTCATCCCTCAATCCATACCGGGTCAAGTGTTGCCTTATCTCTACCCAAGCCGCTACTGCCAGTCAGACAGATTGCTCGCGTTTGCGAATCAGCAATTCGGCAGCTTACCCATGGGATACCGCCGGGTTCAGGCCATTTGTGATTGGGTCAAAACGCATGTGCGCTTTCAGAGCAACTCCAGCAATAGCAACACCTCCGCCATCGACACGTTCATCGAACGAGTGGGCGTGTGCCGTGATTTTGCGCATTTGATGATTGCGCTATGCCGCGCTGTCAATCTACCAACACGCATGGCCAGCGGTGTCGATTACGGCGCCGATCCCAAACTCGGACCGACTGATTTCCACGCTTATGTGGAGGTGTATTTGGCGGATATTGCGGGCGCAGGTCGCTGGTATCTTTTTGATCCTTCAGGCACGGCGATCCCCATGGGCTTCTTGCGCTTTTGCACTGGCCGAGACGCAGCAGACATCGCTTTCGCGACTATTTTTGGCAGCGTCAACACGTTTTCGCCCGCGATCAAGATAGAACCAGTGCCTAACCGAGATGGAAAATTGATCGAACCGTGCTATGTTGACTTCGCCTTGTCGACAGCTGAAATGTAGATTGGCTTGAGCCAAAGTGGCATGCGCAGCGCAATGGTTTATCTCAGATCCATCCAAAAGTGATGGCCAATGCGCGGTGATTGGCTCGCTGGGTGTTGCAATGCGATATATTTCACAGCGAATGAGTGTTTGTCTTACAAAAAGGTAGCGTTATTTGTATCAAAATATGAATGCGTCCTTTTGAGTCTCCCCTGTACATTCCTAGTCGTTAGCAAAATCGCTGTGAACCTAAAAGCCTATATCGTTGAAGACAATCCCCGGATTCGTGACAATCTGGTTGCTACTTTAGAAGAGTTAACCAACGTGCGCACAGTGGGTTTTTCTGACAATGAAGAGGAAAGTAAGCACTGGCTGAGCACGCATCAAGAAGATTGGGATCTCGCCATTGTTGACTTGTTTCTCAAGAGCGGAAACGGCCTTGAGGTTTTGGCAGCATGTAAAGCCACGATGCCCTTGAAAAAAATCATTGTCTTGAGCAACTATGCAACACCAGACGTGCGCCAAAGGTGCATGAAGCTTGGAGCCGATGCGGTCTTTGATAAATCGAATGACATAGACGCACTTTTAGCGTATTGCAATCAACAAGGCTCTGCAGTTCCTGATTGATGAATGTATGTATTCGAAGTTGAGTTCACGCTCGCGCTCGTCAGCTGCACTTCACAGCGGTCAGTGGCTAATCGATCAGCTTATTTTTGAGCGCGTAGTAAGTTAAATCGCTGTTAGAGGCCAGATTCATCTTTTCCATCAGACGCGTGCGATAGGTGCTCACCGTTTTAACGCTTAGCGACAAGTTGGTCGCGATATCTCCTGCCGTCTCGCCCTTGGCAAGTTTGAGAAACACCTGAAATTCCCGCTCTGAGAGTTGTTCATGCGCCGCCATGTCTCTGGGGCGATTCAATTGCTGGGCAAGCAACTCGGCCACGCTCGTACTGATGTATCTCTTACCGAGCGCAATTGTGCGAATCGCTTCGACGATTTCTTGAGGCTCGCATTCTTTATTGAGGTAGCCACTGGCTCCTTGGCGAATCAAATTCACAGCGTAATGTGCTTCTGGGTAGCCGCTGAGAATCAAAACGCCAACATCTGGCGCCTTAGCGCGAATCATGGCTAATACATCAACCCCGCTTTGGCCAGGCATCGACAAATCCATCACCAACACATCTAATTCAATGTTGCGCACAAGATCAATCGCATCCCGGCCGCATGCTGCTTCGCCAGCGACACGCAAGTCAGTCTGATCGGAGAAGAATTGCTTTAAACCAGTGCGCACGATCACATGATCATCCACAATACCTACTTTGATCATTGATGCCTTGATAAAAATGAT
>JANMFP010000180.1:0-2975 GCA_031378135.1 Variovorax sp.
CCGCCCGTCCAGCTGGGCACAGCGGCTTTGTTTTTCTCTGCCCGCTTGACATAGGCCGTCATGTCTTGCACACGGATCAGCTCTAAAACTCTTCCCGCAAACGTGAAGCCTTCGCCTTTTTTCAAGCGCGCAATAAAGCTCTCTTCAATCGTGCCGATGCGCTGACCGGTGAGGTATTTCACCTGCATGGAAGCATCGCTCACAATCGTGCCAATGCTCATGCGATGGCGACGAGCCACGGCGCGATCTGGCACGCGATAGATGCCGTTTTCATCAGCCTTGATGCGGTGATAGTCTGGATAGGCTGCGAGCGAATCGCCGCCGCGCTCGCAAAACGCTAGGGCCCAATCGAATTCTGCTCTCGTAAGATCAGCATAGGCAAACGCGGTGCGCACTTCGTCAAACAAATCATCCGGCTTGAAGCCGCCACCGAGCGCCACAGTCACGATATGCTGCACCAAAACATCCAGCGGCTTAACGGGCGATGTGCGGCTTTCAATCTGCCCGGCCAGCGCCGCGCGGCGAGCGGCAGCCGCCTCAATCAGCTCCAGCGTATTCGTAGGCACGAGCGTAA
Source organism: Variovorax sp. (assembly GCA_031378135.1). Taxonomy (GTDB): domain Bacteria; phylum Pseudomonadota; class Gammaproteobacteria; order Burkholderiales; family Burkholderiaceae_C; genus JANMDU01. Next base: position 575 of record JANMFP010000180.1, read on the forward strand.
TGCGGCTCGTGCGCCCCGGCGCGTGGCCGCTGCGGCCAGCACGTTGAATGAGCCGCGCCACGCCCTTGGCTGAGCCGATTTGCAAGACGCGCTCCACAGGTAAGAAATCAACGCCAAGATCGAGCGAGGAAGTCGCCACCACTGCTTTCAGCTGCCCCGCCTTCAAGCCCTGCTCCACCCAATCGCGCACCTCTTTGTCTAAGCTGCCATGATGCAGCGCGATTTGCCCTGCCCAATCGGGGCGCTCTGCCAAGATGAGCTGATACCAAATCTCGGCTTGCGAGCGCGTGTTGGTGAACACCAACGTGGTGGAAGAATTCGCCAGCTCTTCCACCACAGGTTTCAGCATACGAGCGCCCAGATGCCCCGCCCATGAATAGTTGCCTGGCTCTTCAGGGATCAGCGTGTCAATGCGCAGATCTTTGATTTGTTTGCCTTGCACGACCACTGGTTTGACTGCATTTTTATGAGTCTTTTCGGGCTCTGCCCGGCATAGAATCTGCGCAGACTGCTCTATATTTGATAGCGTGGCACTTAACCCCCATGTCACGACTCTTTGATTGAATGTCCGCAGGCGAGAGAGCGCCAGCTGCGTTTGCACCCCCCGCTTGTTGCCCAGCAGCTCATGCCATTCATCGGCAATCACGAAACGCACGCTGCTCAATTCCTCCGCGCTTTTTTCACGTGCGATGAGCAGCGTGAGCGATTCTGGCGTGGTGATCAGCACGGTGGGCATGCGCCGATCTTGCTTGGCGCGCTCGCCAGATGGCGTGTCTCCCGTGCGGATGCCCAGCGTCCAAGCGGGCGCTAAATCTTGCAGCGGCTCGCGTAAAGCGCGAGCCGTATCAGCAGCCAGCGCGCGCATGGGCGTGAGCCAAATCACGGTGAGCGGCGCTGCCTTACTGCGCGGCAATCCATCCAGCATGGCCTGCAACACCCCCAGCCAAATCGCATACGTTTTGCCCGATCCCGTGCTCGCATGCAGTAAGCCGCTGCGGCCAGCGGCGATTTGCTTCCACGCGTCGCGTTGGAAATCAAAGGCCTTCCAATCGCGCTGTGCAAGCCATGCTTGAATCGTTAATTCTGTTGTGTCTGTTTGCGCCTGCATGCAATGATCTTACGAGACATAATGCATCTTTGCCCTTTCAATCGAGAGACTCCCATGAGCTACCAAGACACCCAACTCCTCATCAACAACGAATGGCGCGAAGCAGCCAGCAAGAAAAACATCCCCGTGGTGAACCCCGCCACCGGTCTTGAGATTGGCCGCGTGGCGCACGCTGGCCAAGCCGAGATGGATGCTGCGCTGGAATCAGCTGCCAAAGGCTTCGAAATTTGGCGCAACACGCCCGTGGCCGAGCGCCAGCGCGTGATGCGCAAAGCAGCTTCTATCCTCGCTGAGCGCGTGGATACGATTGCGCTGCTCATGACGCTTGAGCAAGGCAAGCCGCTGGCTGAATCCAAAGGCGAATTGCTGGGTTCGATTGACACGCTCAATTGGCTGGCCGACGAAGGCCGCCGTGTGTATGGCCGCATTGTGCCGCCGCGCGCAATGAACACGCAAATGCAGGTTTTGAAGCAGCCGCTCGGTGTGGTCGCAGCGTTTACGCCTTGGAATTTCCCCGTCAACCAAATCGTGCGCAAAGTCGGCGCAGCGCTAGCCACAGGTTGCGCCATCATCGTCAAAGCCCCGGAAGAAACGCCCGCCTCGCCTGCCATGTTTTTGAAGTGCTTCATTGATGCCGGCCTGCCCGCAGGCGTGATCAATTTGCTCTACGGCGTGCCAGCAGAGATCTCCAGCTATTTGATCCAGCACCCCACCGTGCGCAAGATCAGCTTCACCGGCTCCACGCCCGTGGGCAAAATGCTCGCTGGCATGGCGGGCCAACACATGAAGCGCATCACGATGGAGCTCGGCGGCCACGCGCCCGTGATCGTTTGCGATGATGCCGATGTGGCGCTCGCCGTGAAATCCGCCGGCGCTGCCAAATTCCGTAACGCGGGCCAAGTGTGTATTTCGCCGACGCGCTTTTTGGTGCACAACAGCGTCAAGGCTGAATTCATCGAAAAATTTGTCGCGTTCACGGCCAAAATAAAAGTGGGCGATGGCACCGCTGAGGGCACCACGATGGGGCCGCTGGCCAACGCACGCCGTTTGGATGCGATGGCAAAAGTGGTGGCCGATGCGCGTGCAGCTGGCGCAAAGATCGAGACTGGCGGCGAGCGCGTCGGCACGACAGGCAATTTCTTCCAGCCCACGATCATCAGCGATGCACCGCTCACTTCCAGCGTGTTCAATGACGAGCCCTTTGGCCCAATTGCTGGCATTCGCGGCTTTGACACGATGGATGAAGCGATTGGCGAAGCGAATCGCCTCTCCTTCGGCCTCGCCAGCTACGCT
>JANMFP010000189.1:0-3369 GCA_031378135.1 Variovorax sp.
TTCATCGGGTGCGCAGTGCTTGCCTCAGCTCAATGTCGTCAAAACGACCAGCACCCCTACAGTGACGCTGCCAGCTCGAACAACAGCGCAATACACCTTGCGCATCACCAACTCTGCTACGGCGGGAATCGCCTATGGCGTCTCAGCCCAAGATGTATTGCCTGCGCCCTTCGGACTGCAAGCGATCGCCTCAACGGCCAATGCCACTTTCGCTGGGGCACTCACAGGCGGGCCCGCCCCCACGTCAGCCAACCAATCTGGCAACACAAACACCGCAGTTTTTGGCGTGTCAGGTGGCACCAATGCCAACTCTTACACCCTTGGTGCTTCAGGCGTCTTAACACTCAGCTTTGTGGTCAACGTTAACACCACGACTGTCGCGCAAACTTTTCAAAACTCTGCCAGCGCCACCTTGACCGATCCCACCCGAAATACGGGTGGAACTGCGGCGGTTGGCGGAAACCCTGCGGCCACTCCCGGGGCAATTTACGCTGGTGGAGGCACGGTTGCTGGCAGCAACTACCTGTCCTCCTCCTCTGCAGGTGAGGATGTTCGTTTGGTTGGTTCAGCCAATCTCGCTATCACAAAAACGAACGCAACAAACACCTTAGTTGCCGGCCAAACCACCAGCTATACCGTCACGGTCTCTAATGTGTCACCCAGTTTGGCTGTGATCAACGCGACCGTACAAGATACGCCGAGTGCTGGATTGAGTTGCTTTAGCGCAACCTGTACAAACAACGGCACGGCTGCCACCTGTCCTGCCCCCTACAACCCGGGCCCTGCACCGTTCACAAACCTGCAATCCGGTCTGACCTTGCCCTCATTTCCTAGCAATAGCTCACTGAGTTTCGTCGTGACATGCGCTGTGACGGCTACAGGGCAGTGACGATCGTTCGAACAAATCTTGGTCTCTTGTTGTGAGCTCTCAAGCGCCATGCCTATCGCCAGACCATGAATCAGGCCCGCGCAAACACCAGCGCATGCACTTCATGCGCTCCAGCTTGTCGCAAAGCCTGAGCGGCTGCGTTCAAGGTGGCTGTCGTGGTCGTGACGTCATCCATTAAAACCACGCGACTGCCTTTGAGCAAAGCTGCCGTTAAAGGCGCAGCGATAAAAGCACCGCGCAGATTGTGAATGCGCGTGTCTCTTGGTAGCGTCGCCTGCACAGCCGTGTTTTTAATTCGCACAAGCAGATCGGTGCGCAAGCGTGGATGATTGGAAAACAATGCGCGAGCAAGCGCATGGGCTTGGTTAAAACCGCGCTCCCTTTGACGTTCGGAATGGAGCGCCACTGGAATAATCCAGTCGGCACGCTGGGTATCGCTCAAAGCTGTTGCGAGGCGCTCGTCTTGCTCAGCCGCATGGCGCATCACCAAAGCCATGCGCTTGGCCAGCGATGGCTGAGCGCGCAAACCCATGTTGTCGCCAATGCCATCAGAGTATTTAAAACGCTGAAGCAGGGCGTCCCACGGGTAGGCGTAATCCACCGCGGCGTGGCAGCTATCGAGCACACTGCCCAAGGTCAAGCATGCGCCACATCGCTCTTGGGCTTCATCCATCAAGGGCACTGCACAGGTGCTGCAACGGTGGCGCGGCTGGGCGAATTGCTGGAGGCAGGTGTTGCAAACTGACTCTCGGCCAAAGCCATGACACACGCCGCATGCGCTGGGCAGGCTGACGGATTTCAGCGATGAGAGCAGAGCAGTAAACACACGAGTGAATATACTCGTGAGCAATCCCATGACCAAAACCGATACCGACACCTCTGCGCCCCCGCTCGATGCCCATGCTGCTCAGCGTTGGCAATCGTTATTGGCTCGCAGCGCCTTGCTCCAGGGTGCGCCTTGGCTGCATGAAGAGGTGGGAGAGCGCATGGCGCAGCGCTTGGCTTGGATCAAAAAGCAGCCGGCCAATTGGGTCAACTGGCGTGCAGCGGCTTCTGGCAGCGCTGTGCATGCCCGTGTCGCTGAGCAATACCCCAATTCAGCGGTTTTTCTGGCTCCAGCCGGCACAGAATCTGCACTAGCAGCTACGCTATTGATAGCAAATCAAGGTCTGGTGAGGCGCTTGATCCACAAGCTGCCAGGGCAGACCAAGCGCATGTTGCGCCCTGTGGAAGATGGCGCGGCGCAGATGGTGTGGGCGAATATGGCGCTGCACACTGAGCCCGATCCGGCGGCTACGGTGCAAGCTTGGCATCGCATGTTGGCGGTTGACGGCTATTTGATGTTCTCCTGCCTTGGGCCCGATACGGCCGTGGAGTTGTGCGAGATCTACGCGAAGCTTGGCTGGGGGCCAGCGGCGCATCCGCTCACCGATATGCATGATTGGGGCGATTTGCTGGTTGGCACAGGCTTTGCCGAGCCGGTGATGGATATGGAGCGCATCACACTCGCGTTTGCCTCCCCAGAGCGCGCCTTGCAAGAGCTTCGCGGCATCGGACGCAATTTGCACCCCGCGCGGTTTGCGGGGCTGCGTGGCCAAGCTTGGAAAGCAAAGCTCTCGCACGAAATGGAGGCTTTGAAAAATTCTCAAGGGCAAATTGAATTAACTTTTGAAATGATCTACGGCCATGCCTTTAAGCCCGCACCGTGCCTCAAAATGAGTGCGGAATCAGCGATCTCTATGCGTGACATGCGCGCGATGCTTAGCCAAACCCGACCTAAGTGATGTGCGAAGTGAATTGCCAAGGTCGGGCATGACGGGCAATCGCGCATAAATTCTGTGGTTTTACCCAGCGAAGCGTCAAGTCAGCGGGGAAACCCGCGCTACAATCTGTAGCTGTGGATGAAAGCGTTTTTTTTCTTTCACAACGGGTATGTCCCCGCGCCTTTTTTGCTCAAGTGTTGACCATGTCACATTTTGCGTTTCAAGATCGCGTGTTTCGTTTTGCCACCGTCACTCCGCAGCAAATCCACTGGAAATTGCTGAAAAATTGCTCAGTCACACCGAAGCAATTGGGGTGGTTTTATGTGTCGCTCTGCGTCGTGTCCCTCGGGATTTCAACGATGTTTTGGATGCTGGGCGCCAAAATGATTACTCCGTTTGCTTTGCTGGAGTTAACCGTTGTCGGCATTGCGTTGCTGGTGTATGCCCGCCATGCCACCGATGGAGAGCGGCTGATTTTGCAAGGCGATCAGCTTTTGGTGGAGCGCAGTCATGCGGGCAAGCTGTCTCGCGCTGAGTTCAACCGGGGCACGGTGAGGGTGGAGCCGCACATTGATGACCGTTCGCTGATTGAGTTGAGTGAGGGTTGGGGTGGCAAGGGCGGCAGGGGCAGGCGGATCCAAGTGGGGCGGCATGTACGCCCTGAGCTGAGATCGCAGCTGGCAAGAGAATTGCGCATGGCTTTGCGTGCGGCTTGAA
>JANMFP010000228.1:0-6251 GCA_031378135.1 Variovorax sp.
GCAGCGAGCCAGTAACCCGCATTAAAAGGCGAGCTCATGCGCAATGCCAAGGGCGATACATCCATCAGCTTATCCGTCGGCATTTTTTCGCCTTCTTCAACCTCTTCCACCGATGTCGTGCTCTTGCCCACTTTCGTGCCCGCGCTGGCGCGAGCTACGGCGAAGGAATAAAAGCAGCGGAAGGGCACTTTGCGATCGTGCCAATAGTCGGCGATTTCGCGGAAGATATCCAGCAGTTGCTCGCGTGCTTCCTTGTCGAATTTCGGATTGGTGGGAATGTGTTCGAGCACAACGATGAAGCCAGGCTGGCTGCCGGATTTGTGGATCGGGTCGGTCAACACATCGTAAAGCGCGTCGTAATTCTTGCCGAAATGCGCGGGCAGCTTCAATTGCACGGCAAGCATATCCAACACGTCTTGTTTGGATTGTGCCTCGCCAATGCTCGCATAGAGGAAGTGATGCCCCATGTCGGTGGCAGCGCCTTGCAAATCTTGCACACTGTGCGCACGAATGGATTGGACGATATTAGGTTTGGTATGACGAAGGGGCATGTTGCTTCTCCGTGAAGGTGTCAAAAAAACAAAAAAAGAACGCTTTGGCGGTGCTAACGACTGACGCTTTACGACTTGATGTGAATCAAGGAGCAATGCGCTTGAAGCTGGCGTAGTGGTCTTCGGTGTAGTAACACACCTCGGGTTTTACGGGTTGGCTGCCGCCGCAGACAATCCGTTTGGCTCCGCGATTGCGGGCGTAAGGCGTTTTGACCGTGTATTCACGATAGAAGCCGCGCTTTTGTGCGGGCAGCAATCGCTCACGGTTGCCAAACACGGTGCCGTCTTTCTCGTAGGGAAAGGGGCCACCGGCCAAAATCAATGCATAGGTTTCACGGCCTTGTTTGGGCAAATCGGCGAGCACAATGCTGCCCGCAACGCTATCTCTGGTTACTTCTGGCGCTGGGCCTTTGGCGCTGGCTGCAGGGCTGGCCAGCAAAAAAGCACCCAGCAAACAAATACTTAAAAGTGAGCAAGCGCCAACCCAATGTTTTTTGAACCAACGCTGCACTTTGAGCACCCTAGAGAAAGCTTTATTTTGCACAAACTACGGGTTTTCCCGCAATTCCTGAGCTCTCTATTGTCGCTCAAAGCTGAAAATAGTGCAAGTGCTTCGGTAGACAAAACCCCTTTTGAGGTGATCTCTCCATGGATATTCCCCAAAAAGGAAATGTATGTTGAAAGCTTAAATGTGAGTGTTTGCTTTCGCAATCGCCTTTATCTGATCGCATTAGCATCGGCCACAGTCAGTGCTGTCATATTGACGATGCGCCTCACGGTAGCGCTCGCTGTCAAGATATGCACTGGTTTGGCGCAACCCAACAACACGGGGCCGATGGCAATATTGCCACCTGCCGCTGTTTTGAGCAGGTTGTAAGAGATGTTGGCAGCATCGATATTGGGCAGCACGAGCAAATTGGCTTCGCCAGATAAGCTGCTGTGTGGCATGGTGTTTTGACGCAAATCCGCGTCCAGTGCCACATCGCCATGCATCTCACCATCGACCTCAATCCAAGGCGCTTGCTTTTGTAGCAAAGCCAATACGCTGCGCATCTTCAAGGCGCTTGGGTGAGTGCTAGAGCCGAAATTGCTGTGCGACAGCAGCGCCACTTTGGGCGTGATGCCAAAGCGCATCATCTCTTCAGCCGCCATCACGGTGATCTCAGCGAGCTCTTCGGCGCTCGGGTCATAGTTCACATGGGTATCGACCAAGAAAATTTGCCGATCCGGCAGCAGCAAGCCATTCATGCAGGCATACACGGGCACGTCTTGCTCGGTGCTGTCCGCGCCACCCGGGCGTTTGCCGATCACTTGATCGATGTATTGCAAATGCGTGACCGTCGTGCCCCATGTGCCGCAAATCAAGCCATCCACATCACCTTTGTGCAGCAGCATCGCGCCAATCAAAGTGAGGCGGCGTCGCATCTCTATCTTGGCGGTTTGCACCGTTACGCCTTGGCGCTCGGTCATGCGATGGTAGGTTTGCCAAAAATCACGGTAACGGTGATCTTGCTCGACGTTCACGATGTCGTAATCAAGTTCTTCCTTCAAGCGCAGGCCAAACTTTTCAATACGCTGCGCAATCACCGCCGGGCGGCCAATCAGCGTGGGCCGTGCCAAGCCTTCATCCACCACGATTTGGCAGGCGCGCAACACGCGCTCTTCTTCGCCTTCGGCATAGGCGATGCGTTTGTTCTTTGCCAGCTTTGCAGCATTGAAAATCGGCTTCATCGTCGTACCGCTGGCGTACACGAAACTTTGCAGCTTTTGCTTATAGGCCTCCATGTCGGCAATCGGGCGCAGCGCCACGCCACTGCTCTCAGCCGCCATGGCCACCGCTGGCGCGATCTTCATCATGAGACGCGGATCGAAGGGCTTGGGAATCAAATACTCCGGGCCAAAAGCTAATTTTTCACCTGCATAGGCCGCCGCGACCACTTCGCTTTGCTCCGCTTGCGCAAGCTCTGCAATCGCGTGCACAGCGGCAATTTCCATCTCTACCGTGATCGTGGATGCGCCGGCATCAAGCGCACCGCGAAAAATGTAGGGGAAGCAGAGCACGTTATTCACCTGATTCGGATAATCCGTGCGCCCCGTGGCCATGATCGCATCGTCGCGCACCGCGTGCACTTCTTCGGGCAAGATTTCTGGATTCGGATTGGCCAGCGCGAGAATCAATGGCTGGGGTGCCATGCTTTTCACCATGGCGGGTTTCAATACGCCGCCAGCAGACAAGCCGAGGAACACATCGGCATCCACGATCGCTTCAGCCAATGTGCGCGCAGTCGTTTTTTGCACAAACTGAATCTTGTCTTCATCCATCAGCTCAGTGCGGCCTTCGTAGACCACGCCCGCCAAATCTGTGACCCAAATGTTCTCGCGCGGGATGCCGAGCTTGACGAGCAGCCCAAGGCAAGCCAGCGCCGCAGCGCCCGCGCCAGAAGTCACGAGCTTGATCTTTTTCGGATCTTTGCCCACCACTTTGAGGCCATTCAAAATCGCCGCGCCCACCACAATTGCCGTGCCGTGCTGATCGTCATGGAAGACTGGAATCTTCATCCGCTCGCGCAGTTTGCGCTCCACATAAAAGCAATCGGGCGCTTTGATGTCTTCCAGATTCACGCCGCCAAATGTCGGCTCGAGTGAGGCAATGATGTCCACCAATTTATCGAGATCGTGCTTCTCATTGATCTCAATATCAAACACATCAATGCCAGCGAACTTCTTAAAAAGCACGCCTTTGCCTTCCATCACCGGCTTGGCGGCCAGCGGGCCAATATCGCCCAAGCCGAGCACGGCTGTGCCATTGGTGATCACCGCGACCAAGTTGCCGCGCGCGGTGTATTTGAAAGCGTTGTTCGGGTCTTTAACAATTTCTTCGCAAGGCGCGGCCACGCCAGGGCTGTAGGCGAGTGCGAGATCACGCTGGTTGGAGAGTGTTTTGGTTGCAGCAATCGCCACTTTGCCGGGGGTGGGGAATTCGTGGTACTCCAGCGCGGCTTTGCGCAATTCTTCGCGGGCTTGGTTGCGCTTTTCTTCGTTGGCAGCGGCGTTGTCGTTCATAGAAGGCATGGCTTGGTCTCTCGTCTAATGGATCGATACAACAGGCTGTTGCACCGTCTTTTTGTAAGCTGGAAAAGAATTGTAGGCGCTTAAAAGGGATAACCCTAGTGCGGGGATATGCGTATGCCGCATGAACAGCTTTGACTTTTTGTGGGGTTCGCTGGCAGTTGCATGTGAGGTGATGCATGCACCGAGTGCTACTAATGCATTACTATGAAATTGATAGCTATTCGCGCAATAAATACGCCGGCTATCGCACTAAGAAGCTTCAAAAATCACTCAAAAACGACTAAACAGCCTTGTTTTCAGCCTCAGCCTTGGCTTCGGTATCTTCCGGCTTCTTGGAGAACTTGATGTAAAACTTAGAGGCGAACAAACCCACCTCATACAAAATGCACATGGGAATGGCCAAAGCGAGTTGGCTGATCACATCGGGCGGGGTGACGACCGCTGCAATCACGAACGCGACGACGACGAAATAGCCGCGGAAATCTTTGAGTTTTTCAATCGTCACGATGTTGAAGCGCGTGAGCAGCATGACCACAATAGGCACTTGGAAGGCCAAAGCAAACGCGATATAGAGGCTCAAAATAGATTCGACATAAGAGGCGATATCGGGCGTGGCCGCCACATTGGCCGGCGTGAATTTTTGGATGAACTCAAACATTTTGTCGAGCACGAAAAACTGCACAAAAGCCAAGCCGGTGTAGGCCAGCAGGCTACCAAACATGATGAGCGGCAATGCGAACAACTTTTCATGTTTGTACAAACCAGGAGCCACAAACATCCACAGCTGATACAGCACCCAAGGCAGCGCGAGCAGGAAAGAGCCCATCAGCAGCACTTTGAGTGGAATGAAAAACGGCGAGAACACCCCAGTTGCAATCAGCTTGGCGCCGGGTGGCATATGCGCCATGATAGGCTGAGAAATCCAATCGATCAAACCGCTGGGGCCGGGATAAATCGCGAGCAAGATGCCCGCTACAACGAGACCATAAACGCAATACAGCAAGCGGTCGCGCAGTTCTTTGAGATGCTCAACAAAGGGCTGCTCCGTGCCGGCCATTTCGTCTTTTGGGGTGTCTGCCATGCTGGTTGCTAACTAAAGAGTACAGACGCTGAATTACAAAGGCTTCGCTGGCCGATAGCGCGCTACGCGTGCCGCGCCCGATTGCGCGCTGGTGCGCACGCCTGAGCGGCTTTTGAACCACTTAGGCGTGGCGCTGGTTTTCATGCGCCATTTTTTGTGCGGGCGCGAGTAAGTGGGAAAACTTTCATACGAGCTACTGCCCGCTTCGTTGGTGACCTGCTCCCAAGATTTTTCAAAATCTGTTGCTGAAGTTTGAATCGAGCTTTCCACGTCGCGGGCTGCGCCTTCGACGGTCTCTTTCATCTTCTTGAGCTCGTCCAAATCCATGGAGCGATTGACCTCGGCCTTCACATCCGTCACGTAGCGCTGCGCGCGGCCAATCATCGTGCCGACCATGCGTGCCACGCGGGGCAGCTTTTCGGGCCCAATCACGATCAGCGCGACAGCACCGATCAGGGCGATTTTGGAAACGCCTAAATCAATCACAGCAACGACTTAATTTCTGCGATCAAGACTTTTGCTTGGCTTCGACATCAATGGTTGTCTTGGCCGCGGCAGTAGCGTCGGCTACTTGGCCAGCAGGCGCAGCAGCAGCATCTTTATCAGCCTCACCGCCGGTCTTGATGCCATCTTTAAAACCTTTAACGGCGCCGCCTAAATCGGAGCCCATGTTTTTGAGCTTCTTGGTGCCAAACACCATCACAACGATGAGCAAAACGATCAACCAGTGCCAAATGGAAAATGAACCCATGAAAATCTCCTAAAGACAGCATCGCGCCGTCAGTTAAGTGTTGATTCTAAAGCCCCGAGGATGTTTCATGTTGGATGATGAATAACATCTTGGGGGAATTGAGAGGATATGCAGCGAACGCAGCCTTTCTAGCTCTTCTTCCAAGGCCGCGCGCCGCCGATCACATGGAAATGCAGGTGCTGCACTTCTTGCCCGCCTTCGTCGCCGGTGTTGCTCACCACGCGGAAACCGCCGGCAGGATAAGGGTTGCAGCCCTCTTGCGCGGCCAGCTTGGGGATGAGTGTCATGATGCGCCCCATCAAAGTGGCATGGCGCTCCTCTAAATGCGCGATGGAAATGATGTGTTCCTTCGGGATCACGAGGAAATGCACCGGCGCCCAAGGGTTGATGTCGTGAAACGCCAAGATCTCTTCGTCTTCATACACTTTTTTACTCGGAATCTGGCCAGTCACTATTTTGCAGAAGATGCAGTCAGAGTCGATATGGAGATCGGTAGGCATATAAGTCAGGATGAACGGGCTGGGCGGTTGCTCGTAAAGCGCATCCAACCTTTGATGCAGCGGTACAGGTACCACAGGCCAACAATGCCTTGCGCAATCACGCCAGGGAAGAACAGCAGTAAGTACAGCGGCGAAGTGACGACGAGCCAAAGCAACGTCCACCAAAAGGTCGAAATCATGTAGCTGTGGTGCTCTTCGTACATCGGATCGGTCTCGTCGCCGCGCTTGATGTAGTTGATGATCAGCGCAATCACAGCCAGCGTGCCCAATGATGCCCATGCAATCGTGTGCATGCC
>JANMFP010000247.1:0-1507 GCA_031378135.1 Variovorax sp.
TTGCGCAACGTGCGGCCAGAGGCATCTACAAACCCACTGGGCAGCTCAATACGCAATTCCGCTTCTTCCGGCAAGGGCGCTTTAAACACCACATTTTGAATCGCATCATCGGCCTCGCCTTCCTCCAGCGTGGGCTTCAAAGTGATCGAGCCGCTTTTGAGCGCGATGCCTTGCGCCATTTTTCGCGTAATGGGGCTGGAGAAACGCAAATTGATGGGCATGATCGGCAAGCATGCCGCTTGCGCGTTTTCTCGCTCGCAGCTGAAGCTGGCAGAAAACGGCTCGCGCACGCGATAGTTAAAGCTTTTTGTCACTGTATTAGCCACTGAAACGCCATTTACAGCTGGCGTGGCCACACCCGCACCGTACAGCAACACCACTCGTGCATCTGCGCTCAAACGCCTGTTGCATTGCAAAACCACAATGCGCTGCGGATCACTTGCCGCTGCTTTGGTCAGCCCCAAATTTTTCAGCAATTCAGCGCGTATATTGCCCTCAATCAGTTTGATCGGCACACGCTCGCCCAAGCCTTCAACGCCGCACCACACATTGCTCGCCAGCGACGGTGCACTGGCCGCGCCGCTGAGTTGCAACACAAACATCTGCTCTTCATCAATACGCTGCCCAGGCGATGGTTCGATACGTTTCACAAACGGCCCGCCGCTATTAAAAGCATAGCTATTCGCGCCCGTTATACGCCGGCCAGACGCTGATTGAAAGCCTGAATTGACAGCAACTGCGCAGCGCACACCGGCTGGCAAATCTTCGCTTAACTCAAACACCCACTCCCGCTCACTCGTCCAGCGCCCATTGCCTTTGCTGCTCTGCGCATCCGAGCAAGAAACGCTTGCCGGCGCAGGTGCACGCGGATCGCCAAAATTCACCGCCGCCTCGTCAAATTTGATGACGACTTGCCGAATCTGCGCCACTTCTCCTTGGGGAGAGACGCTACTTATTTGCAAAGCCTGCGCTGCAGTGCAGGCTAAGAACGCGCTGGCGCTGAGCGCGCATGCGGTGAGCCAGCGTTTTGTGAAGCGGTGTTGTGTATTTTTCATGAAACCTCTCATCTCAAGAGGTTACATGATCATGAGCAACAGAAACGTGAACTACTTCTCGTTAAGACTTGCGTCATCGTTACAGCGTGTTTCATGCTGTTCGCTGTACTTTAAACGCGCTTAGCCAATTCTGTTGCCAAGCCAATGTAGCTTGCCGGCGTCATGGCGAGCAGGCGCGCTTTGTCGGCCTCTGGAATCTCAAGCGACTTGATCAGCGCATGCAAATCTTCTTTGCGAACCACTTTGCCACGCGTGACTTCTTTAAGCTTTTCATAGGCGCCTGCCACGTTGTAACGTCGCATCACCGTTTGAATCGGCTCAGCCAGCACTTCCCAGCTTGTATCTAAATCGGCAGCCAGCGCTTCTTCGTTGAGCTCTAATTTATTCAAGCCCACCAGCAAAGATTGATAAGCCAGCACGGCATAGCCCAAAGCCACGCCCATGTTGCGCAG
>JANMFP010000271.1:0-2122 GCA_031378135.1 Variovorax sp.
CAAGGTAAGGCCAGCGATGCGCTGCTGGATACCTACAGCGCTGAGCGCCGCGCCGCTGCGCTCATCAACATTGATTTCGGCAGCAAGAGCACCGAATTCATGAGCCCGCCGCACCATGGCTTTGACTTGCTGCGCCAAGCCGCGCTGCGCTTAGCCGGCAGCACGCCGCAGGTGCGCTCGCTGATCAATCCAAGGCAATCCGCGCCGGTGCGCTACCCCGTCTCAGGCTCCCATGAAAGCACGGACCCACGCAGTGCCTCGCCCGGCTATGTTGCGCCCGAAGCGCGTGTGTTGATGGGCGGCACATTGCAGCATCTCACGCAAAATTTCGGCTCAGGCTATTGCCTGCTGTGCTTTGGTGATTTGCTTCAACTTGATGGCGTGCGCAGCATCGCTTTGAATGCACAAACCGATCCAGATAGCGAAGCCCGCACGCGCTACGACGCCGGCGCACACACCAGCGTGCTCGTGCGGCCGGATGGCTATATCGCCGCGCGTTGGGATGCGCCCGTCTCGCTCGCAGCTCTGAAGCGAGCGCTGCAGAACAGCCTTTACCCGGAGAAGCCCCATGCAAGCGCATGATCTTGACAATACCTACAGAGCGCTTGCGCAAGCTGTGCATTCAGCAGGCCAGCAAAGCGAATTGTTTTTGGCAATGCTCAGCTTGAAGCTGATCGCCCAATCGGAAGACGCCGCGCAGATGCAGCAAGCGATTGAATCTGCGCTGCAAGATCTGCACACCCACGAGAAAGCCTCATCATGAAACAAGCAGATTTTCACCCCGATGAATGGCAAGCCCGCGTGGAGCTGGCCGCTTGCTACCGCATTTTCGAAATGCTCGGCTGGGCGGAGATGATCTACAACCACATCACGGTGCGCATTCCAAACAGCGTATCCGGTGGCTCAAAACAGTTCCTCATCAACCCCTTCGGTTTGCATTACAGCGAAGTCACAGCAAGCAACTTGGTGAAGGTTGATGTGCTTGGAAAGAAGCTCGACGCGAGCAACCCGCATCCCGTCAACCCCGCAGGCTTTACGGTGCACAGTGCGATTCATCAGCATGTGGATGGGGCGCATTGCGTGATGCATACGCACACCACGACTGGCAGCGCGGTGGCTTGCACAGCCAGCGGCCTTGCGCAAAACAATTTTTACTCTGCGCAGCTGCACGACATGGTGGCCTATCACGACTTTGAAGGCATCACCGTGCATGCTGAGGAAGCACCGCGCTTGCTGAAGAACATGGGTAACAAACCGATTGTGATTTTGCGCAACCACGGCCTGCTCACTTGGGGCGCTACTCTGCCGCTCGCGCTCGTGCGCTTATGGACTTTGCAACGCGCCTGCGATATTCAATGCATGCAAGCGCCGCTCGGCGCAGCTATTACTGTGCCTGAGAACGTCGCCTATAAAACCTCGCAGGATACTTTGCAGTTTGATGCAAGGTTTGGCGCTGGGAAAGATGTGTTTGATGCTTTGAAGCGGCGCTTGGATCGCTTCAATCCGGGTTACGATATTTAATCCATGCTACTCAATCAATAGCAGTCTTCTCATGTAATACGCCGGCTAACTCCCTAATTTGTTATAAAAATACGATGAATATTCAAAAAATCACGATAGTAGGCGCTGGCAGCATCGGCGGCTGGATGGGCACCAAGCTCGCGCGCTGTACTGGCGTACAAATCAGTGTGTTCGCGCGCGGTGCAACGCTTGCTGCGTTGCAAGCCGACGGCTTGCAACTGCATAGCCAAGGCGCGCTGATTCAAGCACGAGTCAACGCCTCGAACCATGCAGCTGAGCTCGGTGAGCAAGACTTGGTGATCCTCGCCGTGAAAGCGCCAGCCGTGCGCGAAGTGGCTGCGCAAATCGCACCGCTATTGGGAAAAAACACCCTACTGCTCAGCGCGATGAATGGCGTGCCTTGGTGGTTTTTCAATGGTTTTGGTGGAGCGCTGGCCAATCAGCGTTTGCAGAGTATTGACCCCGATGGCCAGATCGCGCAGCATTTGAAAGCACAGCACATCATTGGCTCGGTGGTGCATGCGAGCTGTTCGACGCAAAGCCCCGGAGTGATCCAGCATCATTTCGGCAATGGCCTCATCATCGGCGAGCCAACAGGCGC
>JANMFP010000501.1:0-1972 GCA_031378135.1 Variovorax sp.
TGCTGGATAAAAAGCTCGATGCCATTATTTTGATTGCCTCCCCACAAGCCGCCGCCGTACAGAAGCTGATTGACCCGAGCAATGCCGCTTCCATCATCAATCTCTCCCAAGCCGAGGGCATCGCGCGCGGCCTGCCTTACCTCACCACCACCGTGCTCAAAGCAGGCTCGGTGGATGCGGTCAGCAAAACACCTGATCAAGACATTACATTGTTGACCACCACGGCTAATCTCGTTGTGCGGCAAGACACGCATCCTGCCATTGCCTACCTGCTTTTAGAAGCTGCGCGCGACGTGCACAAGGGCGGCACTTTGCTCAATCGCCCCTCTGAATTCCCGCATCCGCGCGGCACAGATTTCCCGCTTTCAGACGAAGCCACGCGCTATTTCAAAGACGGACGGCCTTTCCTGCAGCGCTACATGCCTTTCTGGCTGGCCAATGCCTTGCAACGCCTGCTGCTGGTCCTGATTCCCTTGGCCGCTATCGGCATCCCGGTGATCAAATTCATTCCCGAACTGTTGCAATTCAAAGAAAAGAATCGCCTCTATCGCCGCTATGGGGATTTGCTGCGCATAGAGACTGAAATCCGCGCGCGTCAACTGAGCGAACAAGAAATTGCCAGCGAATTCAAGCGCCTCGATCAAGTTGAGCACGACATCAGCACCATGAAATTTACCTTGGAATTTGCTGATCGTGTCTACACACTGCGCCAACATGTGGCTTACGTCAGAAGCCAATTACGTCTTGAACAAGAACAATTTGACGCTCTTAAAACCTCTCATAGATCAGTATCATGAAAATCATCATCACCGGCGGCGCAGGCTTCCTCGGCGCACGTTTGGCTCGCGAGCTGCTAAGGCTTGGCTCGCTCAGCCTCAAAGGACAAGCAGCGCAGCGCATCACATCTATCGTGTTGGCAGACCGCGTGGCTGCGCCAACAGATTTAGCGCTAGACGAGCGAATCTCTAGCGAAGTCGGCGATTTGTTTGATCAATTGCAAAGTACGCCTACCAACCTGCTGGCCCGTCATGCCGATGCAGCCGCCATCTTTCACCTTGCCGCCGCTGTCAGCGGCGAATGCGAAGCCAATTTTGAGCTCGGCATGCGCAGCAACTATGCCACCACGCATGCGCTGCTTGAATTTGCACGCGCCCTCAAGACACAACCGCTCATCTTTTTCGCAAGTTCCCTGGCTGTCTTTGGCCAAACGCCTTTGCTTCCCATCACACTGCCTGTGACGAATGGCACCTTGCCCACACCGCAGAGCAGCTACGGCATCCAAAAATCCATCGGCGAGCAGCTCATGGCCGATTACGGCCGCAAAGCCTTCATCACCGCCCGCAGCGCACGCCTGATGACTGTTTCTGTGCGTCCTGGTGCGCCCAATGGCGCGGCATCCGGCTTTTTCAGCGGCATGATCCGCGAGCCTTTGCGCGGCATCGAGAGCATCGTGCCCGTTGCGCCCGAAACGGAAGTTGCACTCTCGTCGCCCGGCCGCACGATTGAAGGCATCATCCGCTGCGCGGAAACCTCGGATGCTGATTGGGGCCCGCTCACCACACTCAATCTGCCTGCCATGACAACAACCGTCGGCGCGATGGCAGATGCTCTTAAATCGATAGCTGGCCACGCAGTATTTGAGCGCATCAAATGGCAGAAAGATCCAAGCATCGAACGCATTGTGAGCACCTGGCCCGCCCGTATTGCCAGCCCACGCGCCAATGCGCTGGGCTTGCACGCTGATGCCAGCTTTGAAGACATCGTGCGCGCACACATTGCCGAGAATCATCCTGAATTGAAAGTCTGATTCAGCACCGGATTCAGCACCAAACACCGCTGAAGCCTCGGGCATCCCCTGAGAGCATTTTTTGTGTTTAGGGTTAGACTTTTCATATGGGTCAAGAAGTCGCTTCGACGGATTGCCTCAACCTTCTTTATTTCCTTCACTTGGAGCCTTTATGAAACTCTCTCG
>JANMFP010000303.1:0-11447 GCA_031378135.1 Variovorax sp.
GGTGATCAAGCACCTCGATGGCAATTGCCATGTGTATGTGGATGACCCGTGCGATATCGAGATGGCTGTGCGCATTGCCGATAACGCGAAGACGAATAAATACTCGCCTTGCAATGCGGCAGAGGGCTTGCTGGTGGCGCGAGGCGTGGCGGCTGAATTCTTACCGAAGATCGCAGCCATCTATGCGGTTAAAGGCGTAGAAATGCGCTGTGATTTAGAGGCAAAACAGCTCCTAGCCGGCATATCTTCTGCGTTTGATGCTTCTAATTCAATAGCAAACCACATCAAAGATGCAAGTGAACAAGATTGGTTTGAAGAATACCTCGCCCCCATCATCAGCATCAAAATCGTCGCCGGATTAGACGAGGCCATCACCCATATCAACCACTATTCATCGCACCACACCGACGCGATCCTCACCACCAATCACCTGCACGCCCAGCGCTTCCTGCGCGAGGTCGATTCCGCCAGCGTGATGGTCAACGCCAGCACGCGCTTTGCCGATGGTTTTGAGTTTGGGCTGGGTGCAGAGATCGGCATCTCGACTGACAAGTTTCATGCACGCGGCCCGGTCGGTGTGGAAGGGCTAACTTCGCTGAAGTACGTCGTGCTCGGCGAAGGACAGCTTCGCGCCTAAATTCAACATGTAACAGCACTCCGCTTTGAAAAGGCTGCTTTAACTCAATATCCGCACCGCGCTAGACCGCTCTCGGGCCGTGGTGCTGAGCGGTCAGTATGAATGAGGATCTGCTCGTGGCGGTGGGTCATTGCTTGTTTGTCAATAAAAAAAACAGTTTCTACCCGGCTTATCTAGCAGAGTTATGAAGCGATGGTGGGCAGCACGTAGCGCCTCCACTTCAGGGGTACCAAATCAAACAGTGGTGTTGGTTCGCGTCTTAATTGCAGTTTTAAGTTGTTCTGTTCAATGGTGGGCGAAGCGCCACTGACGTCGACCTGTGCCAGCTGCTGCATCCACGCCAGATCAATTTGCCCGTTAGGCGCTGGGCGTGAAAATATCAGTGCCAATATTTTTTTGGCAGACACATTGCCCTGGTTTTGAGCCAACTGGTATAAGCGAATGGCTTCGGTGTAATTTGACGGCACGCCCTCGCCCCGGTGGTAGCGCTGGGCCTGCGCAAAGTTCTCTGCAGCCGATTGCGACTTGACCGCAATCGCGCTGCTGACGCGATTTGGGGGCATCAAGCTCGCTGCATTTTTCACCCGCTCAGCCACCACAGTTGAATTGATCGCTGCGGCAGCGGACTTGGGTGCTGCACTTTTGAAAAATGCCAGCGCTTGCGGCAGCTCGTTTAAAAGAACGCTGTCCAGCCCAAGCTCAATTTTGGCGTTGGTGTCGCCTTGTTGCGCTGCGCTCACCAGCAACTGCCGATTTTGCAAAGGCGAGCGCGTCTGGCCTGCTGCGCCGAGCACAGGTTGTGAAATCTCTAAAGGTGCCAAGCGTGACTGCATTAACCACTGCAGGTACAGCGCCCGCGGTGCATCGACACCGCGCAGCAGCTCTACCCATTTGCCTGCAGCGGCGGGATGAGCTGCTGCCCTGCAGCCCTCAATTTCACACCAAGCCAGCCCCGCTGCTGCTAACGGCTCGCCCAAGAGTTCGGCACGCTCAAACCACGCAGCCGCATCGGCTGTGTTCAGGACTGCGCAAATACCGTGCAGCGTCAATAAACCCATTTGCCACGCGGCCTCGGCTTGCAAGCGTTGTTGGCGTGCTTTTGAGAGCTGCTGATATTCGGGCAGCACCTTGCCTGATGCGGTAGAGCGTAGGCGCTCCAGTTGATTCGCTGCGCTAAATTCGTTTGAATTGGGTCGCCTGAGCGGATCAGGCGCGCACGCTGAGACACCGCTGTCGGCTAGCGTCAGTCCGTTGGTGCTTTTTAGCGCCAATGGAGAAATTTCAGCAATCTCTGCTCGGGTTCTTCTGACGATTGAGCGCGTGGGCGGTGGTGCTTGAATGTGTATCGGCGCAGGTGCGTACTCTGGTGGTTGAAAGGGCGCTGCAGGCAAGCTGCGGGCGCTGGCCAGCGCAGCCGGCACACCCAACGAAAGCACTGCAGCAAAGGTGGCGGCAAGTAGCAAACGATTGAGTCGATGGAGGTGCATGTGTACTCTTTAGTGGGCCAGATCGTGCTGCTTTTGGTCCGCTGCCGCCGAACAAGTAGGCCTAGATCAGGTCACCGTCGCGTTACTTTTTGACGGGGGAGGCAGCGGAAGGGGCAGTAGCAGGGCTGACTGCCACGGGCGCTACCGGTTTGGCTCCAACCAGCCATTGAATTTGCGCGCTTGTGTAGCCTTGCTTGCCCGCAGCAGAGTCAAAGGCCTGATCAATGGTTTGCAGGCCTGAGACCCCTTTTAATGTGACCAATGCTACACCGCCCAAAATTGCGGGGATTTTGTCTGCAACTTCGGTATCTGTTGCGTAGCAACCGACGCGTTCAGTGCCTGCACTGGTCGCGTCCATGATGAAGCCTGGCGTGGGGCTCATCCAGTCGGGAATGCGAATCGCGTTGTTGGCTGAAATCAGCGCGCTGGGGTTGGTCGCGTTGGGCAAAAGCCGCATCACCGTGCCGCCTGCTTCATGTAAAAAGCAATACAGGTAAGAGGCACGTGACAATGATGCGGACAAAAATATCTGTTCGCCTATTTCGAAGGCGGGTCGCCCCACCAAGGGATTTTCCAGCTGTAGCTCCAGGCGCCTTGGCAGCGCTGGTGCGCCCAGCGCTGCCTGCAAATACGGGCTGCCAGAAATCGGAAGAGTGTTGGTCGGGATGGTGATGGTTGCTGTGCCCGTTGTGCTGACAGTCGTTTTTAAAGTCGTGCCGCCCGAAGACGACCAGCCCACCTGGCTCAGCTGCCCGCTGGCGCTCAGGGATACAAAGCCGCGTAAGGCACGCTCATACGTCGCAAAGTCGACCACGCCTGTCACCGCCAAACCCGAATCGGCTTGGAATTTACCCAGCGCAGAGACCAAGGCTGGGCTGCGCTCTTCAAGCTTTTCGCCGTTTTCGCCCAGATAGCCTTGGCTCATCAATGAGCGTTGCACCAGTTTGTTGTGGACGAGCGGCGCGCCCTCGTCATACCAGTCACGCATTTGCCTTTGAAAATTGGGGTCGGTTTGCTCAAGCGTCAGGCACTGCCAGTAGGGCACACGCGCCCACTTGCCCACCATCTCAATCATGCCCAGGTCAACCAGCGTGCGAAGCGCACCGCCTGCGCCAATCGAATAGTCACGCCCGACGTTTAATTTCACGCCGTAGCTGCCGATTCGGCCCGCCAAGTCCAGGCCCTGCCCTGCCCCGCCAATAATCACTTCATTGGCCGAGTCAAGGCCTGGAATCAGCGTACGGGTGCGAAAGTCACCCAAATGCAACTCCAGCCCAATGACCGTTGCATTTTTACTCTGGCTATAACCCGTGTCCAAGCGGCTTGCTGATGTGCCAGCGTCAAAACGGTTGCTGATGACGTTTTGGTCAACATACGCTATCGCTCCAGACACATACAAAGCAGGGCGCTGTAGTTGCATCTGGTTGTTATTAAGCAAGATGGTGGTTAGGTTCTGCACCGTGTCTTGCCGAGCAATGTCGACCTCATAGTCAACATACCGAAAAGCATGGCTCAGACGCGACATCTGCGATAACGCGGTGATGATCATGTCTTTGGCTGCGGCCGGCACCCGGCTAGAAAAGTCGGGGATCGATTTGCTGGTGATGAGCGTGGTGGGCAGCTGTGATTCGCGCAGCATGCGATCCATGCACATCAGCGATTCAGAAAAGCTTGACAGCGAGCGCGTGGGCCGTACGGTCGGTCGGTCAGCCGTGTAGGCGTACGACTGAAACTGCGCATCTTTGCGCGGATCCATGAGCGTCGCGCAGCCTGACAAAAAAAGCAACACCAGCAAAGTCAGCAGAAAAAACACGAACTGCAATCGCCCCGAGTGCCTCGTGAAGGCTTTGGAGTAGTTGGTGAGTATGCGGGTTTTCATGATGGTCTCGCGATGCGTAAAGAACAGTCGTTGGATCAATTTAGAAAATGAGTCTGGCTAGTTGCAAATGTTGACCAGATCACCGCGCAGCACAACAATTTGTTGATTCGGCCTGAAGCCTGCGCCAGTTGTGATGCCCGGGGCGTTGACGACTGAGCCAATCGTCTGCGTACAGGTGGTTTTAAAGCCGTCGTTGTTGGCGGTGTTGATGACATCTTTTTCGGTCAGGATGTCCCCCTTGTTGCCTGAAAACGCTTTGGCTTCATAACGCGCGATTTTGGCGCGTTGCCACGGCGGTATTTCAGCAGGTGGGCCAATGTTGCCCGAGCGTGGTGCGGGGCCGTTCGGCAATCCTTGGAGAATGACTTTGGATTCAATGCGGACTGGGTCTGTACCCGGTGCATCTTGTGCTGCTGCTCCTGCAGCAAGTTGCAGATTCTGGACGCCAAAGACAACCAAAAAAACAAAGCGCTTGAACATGATTTTTCTCCTGGAAAACCAGAAAAAAGAGCGAGTCCGCAGGTAGGCGGGCTGCTCCTTTTTCAAACGAGTCAGCTAAGCCTCAATTGCAGCCGTGCGGGCAAGGGTCTTTGGGTTCATTGCATGCATCGTTAGACGCAATGTTTTGAATCGCATGACTATTGCGGCCTAACGCAGAATTAAGCACCGAGCCGCCCACCAGATAGGTCGCTTGGTTAGACGTTCCAGCAATCGTGACCTTGCCAAAGTTGGACGACAGGTTTTGAGTTGCGGTGGCATTAGAGCCATCAGCCAAGTTTGAGATGGTTCCCAGCACGCCACCCACTGTTTGGTTAGACGTACCGGAAATGAGGATGCCATTGCCGTTGTTGCTGGCCAGGTTTTGCAGCGCATCTGCGCCGCCGCCTTTGGCTTTGTTCATGACAGTGGTGCCCACCAAGGCAGTGGTCTGATTGGATGTAGCGCCTTTTGCCACTTCAACTTTTCCAGCGTTGGAGGAAATGTTTTGGTTGGCAAAATCGTTGACGTTGACCGATTCATTGCTAACAGTTGCGCCCACACCAATCGTGGTTTGATTTGACGTCCCTTTGATTTGGATGTCGCCCGCATTGCTGGACATGTTCTGCATGGCTGTGTTGCCGGCGTTCGATTTGTTCGACACCGTTGACAAAGTCAATGCAGCGTTTTGGTTAGAAGTGCCAGAAATCACGATCGCAGAAGGTGACACAGGACCAGCAGCCATGGCTGCAACGGCAAAGGCGCTAAGCGCGAAACATGCAAGTTTTTTCATGATAAATACCTCAAAAAAGAAATTAAAAAATTTGCTTTTTGCTCCAAGGCTCCTGCAGGGGTCTTTGAACCGTCAGCGCTGTAGACAATGCAAAAGTGGGTTTAGCTTGATGCTGTGGCTCACTTGTCGCTTTGTCTAGAATGAAGTTTGTGCGCCAACGCCGTCTCCAGCAATCCTGTGTGCGGGGTACTTAGCCAGCGCAGTCGGCGTGCTTCTACGCTTGTTTTTGAATGAATGGCCGCGTCAACTGCTGCGGCAATAGGGTGCTATCAACTTTGAAGGTGTTTTGACTCGCTAATCGAGTAGTTTCGAAACATAAGTTTTGTAATAGTATGCATCTTATGTGTCTTACCGCACGTTTGATCACGGAAGGTTCACATACAAACAAGACATCAGGTGACTGAACGTCATGTTTTGTCACAGTGCTTTTAGTAGCCGACAAAGAAAGCGGATGTTCTTTGGTGTACTTTTTGTCAATGCTTTGATCGCTTAGTAGCTGGCAAAAAAACAAGTCATCTGCATGCTTTTTTGAGGGGAAAACCATGCCGAATACGGTTTCAAGCGCCGGTACTAAGAGCAGCACAACGTGCAACGACCGCGTGCAGAGTACGTCTGTGTCTGAAGCGCAAGGTAACGCGCACAGCCCCACGTTACTTGCACCGCAAATCACCCTCGCGATGTCGTGGCCACCGTTTTTGGTCGGTCAGGCTGCCAAGCCTGTGAGAGTCATGCTGGTCGACGATGATGCCAACATTCGGCATGTGATCTCAAACGAGTTGATGGCTGACTTGCGCTGCAATTTGGTCGGGCAAGCCGGCAGCGCGCGCGAGGGCCGTCGGCTGATATCAAATTGCGAATTTGATGTGATGCTGGTTGACTTAAATTTAGGCGACGGCGATGGTTTTGAGCTGATCGAACACCTCAAAACCGTGCGCCCATTAGCCGAGGCGATTGTTATTTCAGCAATGGAAGACGAGCAACATGCCCTGCATGCCTTTGAATTAGGTGCGACGGGGTACCTGGTCAAAAATTCCTGGTTTGGTAACTTCGCCCAAGCCGTCTTGCAGGTTGTTAATGGGGGTGCATCGATTACACCCAACCTAGCCAGGCGTCTGCTGCAAAGGCTGAACCACAAGCATGCAGACACCTCTGCGCACGAAGAGGCACCCAAAAAGGGACTTTCTCAGCGTGAGCATGCAGTCCTGAAAATGGTGGCAGCTGGCTACACCAGCCTTGAAATCGGCCTGCGCTTGACCATCAGCGGCTTGACGGTCAACACGCATATTAAAAATATCTATCGCAAGCTGCACGTGAAGACGCGGGCGCACGCGGTGAGCACTGCCCTCCAACGCGGTCTGCTTTAGAGGGCAGATGTCATGGCCGCTACGGTTCAGCTTTTTTTCGCCATGATCGGCTTAGCGCTGGGTGCTGTAGCGCTCAGAGGGGCAAACAAAGCTTGGCGACTGCAAAGTCATCCCATCGACTTTGCCATGCGAATTTTGGCCCCCTTGTGGATACTGCATTTACTGATTTGCACAGTGCAAGCATTGGCGACAAATGGGTTAGCCGTTACGGAGCAACTACCTTTTGAAATGGGAGGGTTTACTTATGCTGTGTTGCTTGGTGGCGTGGCGTTCTTTTTGTTAACTGTCGCAGGTTCCACGCGCCTTTGGGTGTTGCTGATCGTTGGCCTTCAGGTGCTGGTCGGGCTGATACTCGCAGTTTGGTTAAATTTGAGCGAACCGGTGTCGCCGCTGTTTTCTTGGATGTGTACAACGTTGACTCTCATCAGTGCAGTAGCGGTGACTGGTTGCGTTGCGCGCCAGGTTCGACACACCAATAGCTGGCGAAGCTGGCTGGCTTTCTCCGCCTGTATGGCTGGAATAGGTCTTTGGCTGCATCAAGCCGTCGTGCAAAACAGCACAGACAGAGCGTTTCCTGCCGTATTCCATCTGTATGCATTTTTTATATTCGTGATTTGGAAGCTGGTGTCCCTTAACCCTGATGCCGATTTTGCGATGGCTAGCGCGGCAACACCATTTGGCCGAACCACTGCCTTTGAAAGCTTGAACAGCGTCAACACAAAAGATGGATTTGTGGCGTTGGCGCTCAGCGCAGAGCGTCAGCGGATATCTCACGAACTTCACGACAACATTGGCTCGCAGATCGTTAGCATATTGTTTACCTTGCAAGCTACCGATCAACCGCAAAAGCGGTTTGTCATGATGTCGCTTGAGCAGTGCTTGTCGGATTTGAAAATGACCGTTGATGCGCTGGATAGTTTTGATGAAAACGTGACGCAGGCCATGGGCAGGTTGCGTTATCGGGTTCAGCCCGCACTGGACCGGCAAGGCACTCAAATGCACTGGGATATTGAGATGTCATCTGCGATGGATGCGATTGATGGCGTATACGCGCAACAAGTCCTGCGCATCGCCCAAGAAAGTATCGCCAACGTCATGCGCCATGCCAAGGCAAGTTCCGTCAAAGTCTCTTGCAGTTTTGTGCCGGAGTTTGGTCATTTGCTGCTCGAAGTTTGCGACAACGGCGTAGGCGAGTTGCAGGACGAATGCGCTCGCTCGGCTGGTCGTGGCTTAAAAAGTATGAAAAGGCGAGCTGCTGCTGTTGGCGGTTTTTTAAACATTTCAAACCCAAGCGGCACTGGTACTTCCGTGCGCCTGACATTGCCGCTGCCGCATGTAAAACTGCGTCCTGAAAACTTTGAACGTTCGCAAGCCTAGCCCTTGACTGGCGCCATAGCACGCAGCTTTAAGTGCAGGTCAGATCCGCAGGCAAAACTCAAGGCTTGTGCGATCGTGTGCTTCGTTGCGCACACTGCTGCGAAAGATATCATGCACACGCGTGATCATGTTGGGCATCGACATACTTTTCACCAGAAGCTGGGGTTTGCGCTTTTGGAAGGGCGATCTCTTACCCGCGCCATCGCCAATATTTCCCCCACCAGCGAGATTGCTGACGGTTAACTCGATTGCATACTCGCACGAGTCTGTACAAACTTCTTCCAAAACCCCGCCTCCTGCGTTGTCGCAAAATTAATCCGCATCAAGGTGCTGGGTTGCCTTGCGGCGTTAAACAAAGCGCCGGGTGCAAGCAAGATGCCGTCGTCTAGCATGCGTTGGGCGAGCGGCTCGGTGTCGATGCCTGTTTCTACCCAGCCGAAGAGGCCGGCGGGCTCTGCTGCGAATGTGCAGCCCGATTGCAGGGCGAGGCGGACGGCTCTTATGCGGGCGGCGTCTAGGCGCGTGCGCACGCGTTCGCTGTGTTTGCGCAGGTGGCCCTCAAGGATGCAGTGAGCCAAGGCGCGTTCGAGCAAGGCGGGTGTGGTGAGGCTGGTTAAAAGCTTGGTGTCAAGCAGGCGCTCTGTTAAGTGCTCGGGCGTGGCCATGTAGCCGATGCGCCAATTGGGGGCGAGAATTTTGGCGAAGCCACTGATGTAGATCGTGCGCTGCAAGCCATCGAGCGCGGCCATACGAGTGGCAAATCTTGTGTCGTTGGGTGGGGCGATGTGGCAATACGTGTCGTCTTCAACCACATGAAAATTATGAAGGGCTGCGAGCTGCAAAATGCGATGCGCGCTGGATGGCGAGAGACAGGCGCCGGTGGGGTTATGCAACACGCTAACGCTCACGTAGAGCTTGGGTTTGTGTTCTTCGCAATACTTTGCCATCACGTTGAGATCAGGGCCTTCCGCAGTTCGAGGCACGGGAAGAATGCGCATGCCCAGCGCATCAAGCCGCGCGAATTCCACTGCCCAGCCGGGCTCTTCGACCATGACGTAATCGCCCGCTTTGAGCAAGGTGCGGCTCACTATATCGAGCGCTTGCGTCGCGCCCAAGGTGGTGATGATGCGGCTGGGGGGCACGTCTAAAGCAATATCGCGCAGCTTGACGCTGAGCGCTTCGCGAAGAGACGCATCGCCCAGCGGTTCGCCATAGCGCAGGCTCGTCTCCATCAGGCCACGGCCAGAGCTCACCTTGCGCACAGCGGGGCTAAGAAAATCGTTCTCCATCCATTCGGGCGGCAGCACGCCCATGCCGGGTTGGAGCACAGCTGCAGCGCTTTGCGCACCTACCGCATTGCTTGCGCCGCGCGCAAACATGCCGCGAATGAGGGCGGTGGCATCAATGCGTGGGCGCTCGTGAAGGGCTGCGCTATATACGACGTTCACTATCGATTTAATAGCATTCTGCGCAGATTCTTTGCCGGCCAACTGCTCATTTGGCTTTAAAAAGTGCACATCGCGCACGTAAAACCCCCGCTGCTTGCGCGCCTCCACCAAGCCAGCGGCCACCAGCTGATCGTAAGCTGCGACCACCGTATGCGGGCTCACGCCTTGCTGCTTCGCACATTCGCGCACGCTGGGCAGGCGCGCGCCCGGCGCAATCAGGCGAGATTTGATGCGCTCAGAAAATCGCGCCACGAGTTGCTCGGTCAGCGAGAGTTGGCGGGTGCGCATCAGCATGGGATATTCCTCAAGGTGGTTCTGCAGTGTGTCTATCAAAGCAGCAATACAGAAGAAGAAGTGAATTGCTCATCTGTACTGTTGGTGTATTGTTTTCTAATGTACAGTTAATTCAAACGATCTACAAACACCATGATGCCCTGGCCTGAATTCACCGCACTGCTTGCTCTAGGCACAGCCATGAGCTTTTCGCCGGGGCCGAACACGACGCTCTCTACCGCGCTGGCTGCGAACCTTGGCTTGAAGGGCGCAATGCATTTTGTCTGCGCTGTGCCACTCGGTTGGGGCGCTCTGGTGCTGCTCTGCGCGTTTGGCTTGGGGGCTTTGCTGGTTGCTGCGCCGGCGCTGGTGTGGGTGGTCAAGGGCGTGGGCGTGGTGTATTTGCTGTGGTTGGCCTTCAAACTCTCGAGGAATGGGGCGCTCGCCCAAGCAGATGCATCGCGGCTGAATGTGACGTTTTGGCAAGGCGCGGCTTTGCAGTTTGTGAACATCAAGGCGTGGATGTTTGCGCTGTCTGTGGTGGCGGGCTGGCTGGCTGGTAAACCGGATTTTTGGCCGCGGCTTTTGGTGCTCTTGCCCACGCTGATGGCGTTTGCGTTTTTCAGCAACTTAGCCTATGCCGCGATGGGCGCAGCCCTGCGTGGGTGGCTCGCTGAAGGTACGCGGCTCTTGTGGTTTAACCGCGCGATGGCTTTGGTTCTTGTGGTGACGGCCGCTTGGATGGTGACGGTATGACAACTGAAAACAACCATGGGGAATTTAAACAAAACAACCACGGGTTGTGGTGGGGCCTGCTCGGTGTCACGCTTTTTGCCGCCACTTTGCCGATGACCAAGCTCGCCGTCGGCAGCCATGCCGCGCCGCAGCTCTCGCCTTGGTTCGTCACGTTTGGGCGGGCGGCTGTGGCAGGCGTGCTCTCTATTTTGTATTTGCTGTGGGTGCGCTCGCGCGGCAAGTTGAATCTGCCGCAGCGCTCGCAAGCTTTCACTTTGGGCATCACGGCCTTCGGCGTGATCGTCGGCTTCCCGCTGTTTCTCGCGCTCGCGCTGCGCTATGTGCCGAGCACACATGGCGCGGTCGTCACAGCGCTGCTGCCGCTGTCTACAGCCGTGGTTGGTGCGCTCTGGTACGCCCAACGGCCCTCCAAAGGGTTTTGGTTTTGCGCTGTGCTGGGCAGCAGCTTGGTGCTTGCCTACATGGTGTATCGCTCTTGGTTGCAAACGGGCGGTTTCTATTTGGGCGCGGCGAATTTGCTTCTCATCCTCGCCATGACCACAGGTGCGCTCGGCTACATCGGCGGCGCGAAGCTCACGCCGGCGCTCGGCGCAGAGCAAACGATTTGCTGGGTGTTGGTCTGCGGCCTGCCGCTGACCGTTCCTTTGGCGCTCATCAACACGCCAGCGGATTGGAGCGTGATCTTGCCCTCTGCGTGGATGGGTTTTGCCTATGCCTCGCTGATTTCCATGTGGATCGGCTTCTTCGCGTGGTATCGCGCTTTGGCATATGGCGCAGTGCGCGCGAGCCAGATTCAACTGGTGCAACCGTTTTTGAGTTTGCTCTTTGCCGTGCCCCTGGTGGGCGAGAGGCTGGATATGCTCACGTTCATCTTCGCCATTGCCGTCATTGCTACGGTGTATGTGGGCAAGAGGATGCCCGTTAACTCTGTGCCCGTTAACTCTGTGCCCGTTAAC
>JANMFP010000304.1:0-2364 GCA_031378135.1 Variovorax sp.
GCCAATGCGCGCCTCGTTCATCATGTGAAACATGCCTTTGAGACCTTCGCCGGGCTTGCCGACGAGGTACCCCACAGCTCCTGCTTTGCCATCGGGCTTGAATTTACCTTCGCCAAAGTTGAGCAGCGTATTCGGCGTGCCTGCCCAGCCCAGCTTATGGTTCAAGCCAGCCAGCGTCACATCATTGCGCTGCCCGGTCAGCTCGCCTTGCGCGTTCACCATCTTCTTGGGCACGATAAAGAGCGAAATACCTCGCGTGCCAGCCACCAGCTGGCCGTTCTCATCAGGAATCTTGGCGAGCACCAGATGAATGATGTTCTCCGTCACATCATGCTCACCACCCGAGATCCACATCTTATTTCCACGCAGCCGATAGCGGGCCCCTAGCGCATCGCCCGCATCTTCCAGCTCAGCGCGAGTCGTAATGTCTGACAACGATTAGCCTGCCTGCGGCTCGCTCAAACACATCGTGCCCGCCCAACGGCCATTGAACTGATTCGCTGCAAACACTTCTTTTTGCGCAAACGTGCCCGAAGCCAAAATCGCATTCGCATTGCCCACGGTGAGCAAATTCCAGCCTATCGAAATCGAAGCCACGCCAAAAAAAGAATTAGCTGCAGCTTCGATCAAGTAAGGCAGTTGCATCCCGCCCATAGACTCATCTTGCGCAGCGGCAAACATGCCACTCTCCGCATAAGCAGCTCGCGCCTCATGCGTGGCCTTGGGCAGTACCACCTTCAGCGCCCCATCGGCATCCACCTCCGTATGTGGCTCTTCCCGATCCACCGTGCGATTAAATGGCGCAAACTTTTCGCGTGCAATTTTTTCGCAAGTATCCAACACCGCATCAAACGTCTCGCGCGAATGATCGGCGAAACGGGTGCGTTGGTTCAGTTGATCGGCTTTTAGCCAGTGGTAGAGCAAATGCTCAAGGGTGTTGCGATAGCTCATGGATTCGTTTCAGTAATGCATACAGGTCGAGCTGAATGCAGAAAATTAGACCGCTTGAAGATAGCGTTGCTGAACCTCAGAAAGAGGCATCATCAGCTCTTGCACGCGCTTACCAGCTTGTTTCGCAAGCTCAGGATTGTCGCGCCAGATTTGCGTCCATAACTCAAACTGCGCCAGAGATTGCTGCCAGCGCTCCTCAGTTTGCTGCGCTGTTGGCACAGAAATTCCGTAATGCGCGTCATTCATTGACGTTCTCCCCACGCTTGATTTTTTCGAGCGCCTCAATATCTAACCGATCTTTAGGACGATTGGCGATGCGCTTCATTTCAAGCAAGTGATCAATGGATGCAACTGCAACTTGAGCGCCAAACAAAGGCATGTTTGTTGCATCTGCTGCTAATCTGTCGTATGGCACATCCGAGCGCACCAATACATCAATCACGCTTCCCATCACACCCGGTTCGCGCAAAGCAAAAGCCAGCATACCTTTTTCTCGATGCCATTGCTCGATGAGCGCGGCATTTTTGAGTGAATCAATCGGCACAGGAATTACGGGTGCAAGACCAAACTTCTTACCTACCTCAACAAACTTGCTTAGATTCTCATCGTTCATGGCGAGAACCAAGTCAATATCAAGCGTCGAGCGAATAAAGCCGCGAAGCTGCACAGCAAATCCCCCCACCAATACAAACTGTACACCCTCTTGAGAAAGCGCTTGAATGATGCTGGGGATGGATTTCATGTAGCAATCTTATCAAAGCACCTCAAAAATCCCCGCCGCTCCCATACCTCCACCAATACACATCGTCACGCAAACGCGCTTTGCTCCGCGACGTTTGCCTTCGATGAGGGCGTGGCCGGTTAAGCGTTGGCCGCTTACGCCATACGGGTGGCCTACCGCGATAGCACCGCCGTTGACGTTGAGTTTGTCATCGGGGATGCCGAGTTTGTCGCGGCAATAGATCACTTGCACGGCGAAGGCTTCGTTGAGTTCCCACAAATCAATGTCGCTGACTTTGAGGCCCAAGCGCTTCAAGACTTTGGGGATGGCGAACACCGGGCCAATGCCCATTTCATCCGGCTCGCAGCCAGCAACGGCGAAGCCGAGGAAGCGACCCAAAGGCTTTAAGCCGCGCTTGGCGGCCATGTCTTCATTCATCACCACGCAAGCGCCTGCGCCGTCAGAAAACTGGCTGGCATTGCCTGCGGAGATGAGGCCGCCGGGCAGCGCGGAGCGCAGGCCGGTGATGCCTTCAAAGGTGGTGCCTGCGCGAATGCCTTCGTCTTGGCTAATGGTCACTTCTTTGGTCATGAGGCCGAGCGTTGCATCGGCAATGCCGGCTTTCACGGTGATGGGCGCAATTTCAGCGGTGAACAAGCCAGCCTCGAGTGCTGCTGTGGCGCGCTGCTGGC
>JANMFP010000506.1:0-3005 GCA_031378135.1 Variovorax sp.
TGCCTATTTCTTCCGCGATAACTTGAAGCAAGTGGTGGAAGAGTACCGTGGCAATGGCACATCTGGCCCTTATTACGTGACTTCGCGCTCGGGCGTTCAAGGCACAGAAAAAGTTGAAATCATCACGCGTGATCGCAATCAGCTTGGTTTGGTGGTTGACGTGCTGGCCTTGGTGCGCTTGGATGATTACGCCTTTGAGCCATTCAGTGGCGCGATTTTGCTCAAATCGCCAGTCGCTTCGCTTGATGCGAATGGTAATCCGCGCTTTTTGCGCATCACTTACGAAGTGGAACAAGGCGGCCCAAGCTTCAATGCCTACGGCTTGGATGGTCAGGTCAAGCTCGGCAAGAATGTGGAGATTGGCGGTAGCTTAAGCCGTGATGAAAATCCAGTTTCTCCTTACACCTTGATGAGTGTCAACACCGCCATACAGTTTGGCGAAAACACACGCTTAGTGGTTGAAGCTGCGCGTTCTAAATCCACACGTTATTTGCTCGGCCCAAATTCCACATCCACACCATCGGGTGGCGCAGGCGAGTTGCGCAACGATCGCACGGGCGATGCAGCGCGCATTGAGCTTCAGCACAAAAAAGACGCGCTGGATGTGTCTGCTTGGTTAATGGCTTCTGATCCTGATTTCTACAACCCGAGCGCATCTGTGAGCGAAGGAAGGAGTGAAGCTGGCGTAAAAGCAGGCTACCAGCTGAGCGAAAGCACGCAAGCTTATGGTGAGCTAACGCGAACACAGCAAAGAACGCCGATAGACGATCCTGCGCGAGACGCTGCAGCGATTGGCTTGAAATGGCGGCCTACCAAAAGCTTGGGCCTCGATCTTTCCTTGCGGCACACGCAAGAGGACGCAGGCTTCACAGGCAGCTCAACGCTGAGCAGCAATCCTCTGAGCGGCGGTGGCTTTTTTGGGCAGGGCAACGACAGCACGAATCCCTTCACTGGCATTGGCAATGTTGCGCCAGCGGCGGGCCCTGCTAACGCAGTGGATCGCAGCGCAACCAGTGTGCGCCTCGGCGCGAATTGGACAGCAACTGAACGCTGGACTTTAGGCGGCGAGATTGAGCTGGGCACAGACAGCCAACGCCGCTACATGCTGGGCGCGCAGTATCAGCTCTCCGAGCGCTCCAAGGTGTATGGCCGCTATGAAAATCAGCGCGGCCTCACATCTTCCAGCGCCTTGAACCCTGCCGACAAGAGTAACGCATTTAACTTTGGTGTGGAATCCAACTACATGCAAAGCGGCACGTTGTTCAGCGAATATCGTCTGCGTGATGCACTGTCGGGCGGCACAGCAGCGAACCGCGATATGCAATTGGCCACCGGCGTTCGCAACACATGGAATGTGGCTGAAGGTTTGGCCTATACGACCAATGCTGAATTCCTCAAGGTCTTCCAAGGCAGTGTGCGCAATGCTTTTGCAGTGGGCGGCGGTGTGGATTACCGCATGAACGAGCTCACGCAGTTCTCAGGCCGTATCGAGTGGCGCCGTTTGAATGACGATCTCACGGTTGCTGGCGATCAAACCGAAAACCAGTACTTGAGCACCTTGAGCCTGGCACGCAAGATGGATCGCGATTGGACTTTCCTAGCGCGCAACTATTTGCTCGTTAACAGCTTTGACAACGGCAACCGCATCCAGGATCGCTTGCAATTTGGCGCAGCTTGGCGGCCCGTGGATCACAACCGCTTTAACGCGCTAGGCCGCTACGAGTACAAAACTCAGCGCGATACCCGACCTTTGAGCACCACAGTCACGCCGGAAGACACCTACCGCGCTCACATCATCTCCGTGCATGGGGCGTATCACCCCAGCCGCCCATGGTGGCTGGGTGGCCGCGTAGCGTACAAAAA
Source organism: Variovorax sp. (assembly GCA_031378135.1). GTDB lineage: Bacteria > Pseudomonadota > Gammaproteobacteria > Burkholderiales > Burkholderiaceae_C > JANMDU01. The sequence continues at coordinate 1,864 of JANMFP010000506.1, forward strand.
CTCCAATGGCTTCTTCACGAATCCTGATGGTAGTGTGGTGAAAGACAATTTCAGCGCCATCCTCGTGGGCGGCCGCGTGACGTACGACGTCACTGAAAATTGGGATGTTAGCTTCATGGCTAGCGTTTTCCAAGGCCTCAAAGGCGATAAAGCTCGCCAGTTTGCATCTGGTGTCGAGGTGGGTTACCTGCTCCGCCAAGATTTATGGCTGTCTGCTGGCTACAACTGGACGGGCTTTTCTGATCGCGATCTCACCTCTGGTGAATACACCAACCGCGGCGCTTTCCTTCGCCTGCGCTACAAGTTTGATGAGAACTTGTTTCGCGGCGACAACAAGAGCGTCAACCGCGCTTTAGATCGTTGATAGCTGGCCATTGCTTGCATCAGCCCTACTCCATCCTATTGAAAAAAAATTTCAGCGAGGTTCTCACATGAAGCACCAAAACATCCGTACAGTAACTGCCGCCGCCACACTGTTGTCAGCATTGCTGCTCGCAGGCTGCGCCACCAGTGCGGGTCAGCAAAGCAACAGCTCCACCACGCCAGCGGTCAAGCAATCGATCACCGACAAAGCGATTGATTCTGATTACGCGAATTACGAAGCTCAGCAAGGCCGCATCAAATCGCTCAACGACACTGGCCGCCATCGCGTGGCCAGTTACAGCTTGGCCAAAGCGCAATGCTGGCTTGATGTGAGCTTGCATGAATACACCCGCAACGATCGCAGTAACTTCCCTCGTTTGGCTTTTGAAGAGTCTTTCAAGATCACCGATTACTTGGAAAAAGGTGGTGCTGTAGCCGGCACGGCCAACCCAGCGAACGCGACACCCTTGTTGAACGATGCAGCCAAGCTGCGCCAAGATTTGTGGGACGCCGCCGCCAAGCTTAAAGGCCATCCGGGCTGGCGCTGTGCTGAGCAAAAAACGGCTTGCGCCGAAGTTGAGCTTGTGCATGCTGGCAATGAATTTAACCAGCAACAATGGCGCCACGCCAAGCCGTATGTGCAAATCGCTGAAGATTTGATCGGCGATGCTCAGCGCGCCGCAGAAGCTTGCATACCGCCGCCAGTTGCTGCTGTTGTGCCGCGTGTTGCACCGCCTGCGCCGGTGGTGGCGACTGCCGTCCCGGTCAGTGCAGCGGCC
>JANMFP010000363.1:0-20131 GCA_031378135.1 Variovorax sp.
GATGCCAATCAGCCGCGCTTGCACGACTGCGAGCCAAGCCAGCGAAAGCAACATCAAACCAACGGAGACGCGCCACCAAGCTGGAATTTTTCGCCAAGCATCCACGCCCCGCGCAATCAGCCACACACCCAATCCGATCCAAACAGCGCCCACGATCAACCAAAGCATCGGCAGCTTCATCGCAGGCCAGCCCAACTTCCACATGACCGCGCAAAAGCCCAAGCCTTCTAGCGCGGTAAACCAAGCCATCTTGCCCGCATACCCGTTGAGCCGCCCCCACTCCCAGCACCCCAAGGTGATCAATACCAAGCTCACCAGCATGAACCACTCGGTTTGCTTGGCAAACAAAGCTGGCAGCAAAATGGCAAGCAGAACGAGGGCGGTGATGATGCGTTGCTTGAGCATGGTTCGGGACTCGTTAGGCGACTCGCTCTGGCAACCGTTCAGGCGGCCACAGGCACGTTGCTGATTTGCTCAGAAGTTTTGCCAAAACGCCGCTCGCGCTGCGCAAAAGCACCCATGGCTGCGTCCAGCGCAGCTTCGTCAAAATCTGGCCAAAGTTTGTCGCTGAAATACAGCTCGCTGTAGGCGCACTGCCAGAGCAAAAAATTACTGATGCGATATTCGCCACCCGTGCGAATCAGTAAGTCTGGATCACCCACATGTGCGGTTGCCATCTCGGCATCCAAAGATTTTTCTGTGATGGCTTGCCCACGCGCCGCTAATTTTTGCGCAGCCTGCGCAATATCCCATCGGCCACCATAGTTAAAGCACACATTCAGCGTGATTTTTTGGTTAGCAGCCGTCAGTTGCTCGGCCTGCGCGAAACCAGCCCGTACTTTGTCGGATACGCGCGAGCGATCACCTACAAAGCAAATGCGCACTCCACTCTCATGCAAAGGCCTGACCTCACCCGACAATGCCGTGATCAACAAATCCATCAGCCCCGAGACTTCATCTTGTGGACGATTCCAATTCTCAGATGAGAACGCAAACACTGTGAGCACTTTAATGCCGCGATCCGCACATGCGCGCACACAGCGGCGCAGCGCATCAACCCCTTGCTTGTGGCCTGCGACGCGCGGCAAATAGCGCTGCCGCGCCCAGCGGCCATTGCCATCCATCACGATAGCAACGTGGCGTGGCGTGGCGATGAATGGTTTGATTGCTATCAAAATATGAGCGCTTTGTGCAGATTCTATGCCAGCTAAGTGGTGAAAACGCTTTAAATATTGCTTAAATCTTTGCCTCAAATGGCTAAGATTTCTTTTTCTTTTTCTGCAACGAGCCCATCAACCATAGAAATGAATCTGTCGGTGGTTTTTTGCGTCTCAGCGTCAGAGCGCTTTTGTTCGTCTTCGGATGCGAGTTTGTCCTTCACGAGCTTCTTCACACCCTCAATCGCATCGCGGCGCAAGTTGCGAATGGCGATTTTTGAATTCTCGCCATCGTTGCGCACCAGCTTCGTCATTTCCTTGCGGCGCTCTTCACTCATGGATGGCATGGGCACGCGGATCAAATCGCCCATGGAAATGGGGTTCACGCCGAGGTCACTGTCGCGCAGCGCCTTTTCAACCTTCGCGCCCAAGCCTTTTTCCCAAGGCTGCACGCTGATCGTGCGGTTATCGAGCAAAGTGATGTTAGCCACTTGGTTGAGAGGCGTTGGGTTGCCGTAGTAATCCACCATGATGCCGTCGAGGATCGCGGGGTTGGCGCGGCCTGTGCGGATTTTGCCAAGATTGCTTTTCAAGGCTTCAATGGATTGGCCCATCTTGGTTTCAACGTTCTTTTTGATGTCTGCAATGCTCATGATTTCGTTCCTTCTTGTCTTATCAACGGTGCAGATTAAACATGCACCAAAGTGCCTTCGTCTTCGCCCAACACCACACGCTTCAAGCCGCCTACTTTGAAAATCGAAAATACTTTGATCGGCAATTTTTGATCGCGGCACAACGCAAACGCTGCGGCATCCATGACACCCAGATTTTGTTGCATCGCTTGATCAAAGCTGAGCTTGGCATAGCGCGTAGCGCTCGGGTCTTTTTTCGGATCAGCGCTGTATACGCCATCCACCTTGGTGGCTTTCAGCACAATTTCTGCCGCAATCTCCGCGCCGCGCAGCGCTGCGGCAGTATCGGTCGTGAAGAATGGATTGCCTGTGCCAGCAGCAAAAACCACGACTTTGCCTTCTTCCAAATATTGCAAAGCCTTGGGGCGAACATAAGGCTCGACCACTTGATCGATATTGATCGCGCTCATGACGCGTGCCGTCATGCCGGCGTGGTTCATCGTATCGGCCAATGCCAAAGCATTCATCACTGTGGCCAACATGCCCATGTAGTCGGCGGTGGCGCGATCCATGCCTACAGAGCCGCCTGCCACGCCGCGAAAAATATTGCCACCACCAATCACGATGGCAACCTGCACACCCATCTCAGTGATTTCTTTGATCTCGCCGACCATGCGCACAATCGTTGCGCGGTTGATACCAAAGGCATCATCACCCATCAAAGCCTCGCCCGACAGTTTGAGCAAAATGCGCTTGTAAACGGGTGCGGTCATGGGCTGCTTTCCTTATAGTTAAACCCTTGAATTATCTGCGATTTAGCGCGCTGTTTGGCGAGCTCTTTGCAGGCAATTTAAAGCTTTGCAATGCGCTCGGCAGGCCCATAAAAAAAGCGGCTGAAGCCGCTTTTTTAAAAGTGCGATAAGCGCAAAGACTTGAGTTTTATGCGCTGTTTGTGCGCTCTTTATGCGCCTTTAGCAGCAGCGACCTGTGCAGCCACTTCAGCAGCAAAATCGTCGACCTTTTTCTCAATGCCTTCACCCACGACAAACAGCGTGAAGCTCTTGACCGTCGTGTTCGCAGCTTTAAGATAAGCAGCCACAGTTTGCATGCCATCTGCGGCTTTCACAAACACTTGATCGAGCAAGCTCACCTCTTTGAGGTATTTCTGCACCGAGCCATCCACCATCTTGGCAATGATCTCTGCAGGCTTACCGGATTCAGCGGCTTTTTGCTCGGCAATCGAGCGCTCTTTGGCGATCAACTCGGCCGGCACATCGGCGCTCGACAAAGCCACAGGTTTCATCGCTGCGATGTGCATTGCCACATCGCGAGCAGCGGCTTCATTGCCATCAAACTCCACAGCAACGCCGATGCGCGTGCCGTGCAGATAAGTGGTCACTGGGCTGCCAGAGAAACGCTTGAAGCGGCGAAAGCTCATGTTCTCGCCGATTTTACCGATCAAGCCTTTGCGCACTTCTTCCAAAGTTGGGCCAAAACCATCTAAGCTGAAGGCCGTCGCGCTCAGCGCTGCAACATCCGCTGGATTGGTGGTTGCCACGGCTTTTGCAGCGGCGTTCGACAAGGCCAAGAAACTGTCGTTTTTCGTGACGAAATCGGTTTCGCAATTGATTTCGATCATGCCGGCGGTGTTGCCCTCAACATAAGCGACAACCACGCCTTCGGCTGTGATACGGCTGGCAGCTTTGCCAGCTTTGTTACCGAGCTTAACGCGCAGAATGTCTTCCGCCTTGGCCATATCGCCTTCGGCTTCCGTGAGAGCTTTTTTGCACTCCATCATGGGAGCGTCTGTTTTGCCGCGCAATTCGGCGACCATGCTTGCTGTGATTGCAGACATTTTGAATTCCTTAAATCTATTTACAAAAAAAGGCACAAAAAAGGGGCTTTTTGAGCCCCTTTCGATGTGTGAAGGGGGCGCTGCTCGAATTTAGGCCGCTTCAACTTCCACAAACTCATCTTTGCTTTGAACAGCCGTGACGACTTCTTTGACTGCGTTGGCACGGCCTTCGAGGATGGCATCAGCCACGCCGCGAGCATAGAGCTGCACTGCCTTGGCGGAGTCGTCGTTGCCGGGAATCACGTAATCGATGCCTTCTGGCGTGTGGTTGGAATCAACCACACCGATCACTGGAATGCCCAGTTTGCGCGCTTCTTGCACAGCAATTTTGTGGAAACCCACGTCGATCAAGAAAATCGCGTCAGGCAGGCTGTTCATCTCTGCGATGCCGCCGAAATCTTTTTGCAATTTGTCCATCTCGCGAGAAAAGGTGAGCTGCTCTTTTTTGCTCAAGGCATCGAGGCCAGTCTCTAACTGAGCTTTCATGTCTTTCAAGCGCTTCAAACTGCCTTTGACAGTTTTGAAGTTGGTGAGCAAACCGCCGAGCCAGCGCTGGTTGATATAAAACGTGCCAGAGCGAGCAGCTTCAGCGGCCACGATGTCGCGAGCTGTGCGCTTGGTGCCAACGATCAAAATGTTGCCACGGTTGGAAGAGAGTTGGCGCACATATTTGAGTGCGTCCTCGAACATCGGGAGCGATTTTTCGAGGTTGATGATGTGAATTTTGTTGCGATGGCCGAAGATGAACGGTGCCATCTTGGGATTCCAGAAACGGGTCTGGTGGCCGAAATGGACGCCTGCGTCCAGCATGTCGCGCATGGAAATTGCCATGATTGATTCCTAAGGTTGGGTCTAAAATCCTGCTCGTATGACATGCTGTACCCAATAGAGTTCAGCGCATCACACCTTGGTTGAGCCGGTTTGCGTTTATTTGCTTGCCTGAGCGACTATGTGTAGCCTAAGCAGCAAAGCCCGTGATTATAGCATCGCCCTCACCTTTTGCCGATATTCGCACAACCGTTGCTGCCATGCGAAGCGGCCAAACCACCGCGCCAGAGCAGATGAGCAAAAGCTTGGCCATCGCACAGTCTGCGGCTTGTGCGAGCACATTTCGCAGTTTGAATCCTTTGGCTTTAGCTCAAGCTGCCGCAAGTTCGCCGGATTTACCGTTGGCAGGCCTCGCGATTTCAGTGAAAGATTTGTTCGATATCGCAGGCGAAGTCTCAGCCAGCGGCAGCACGGTGATGGCAGGCCATGCGCCAGCCGCGCAAGATGCCACTGCCGTCTCTCGCCTTAAAGCAGCGGGCGCCGTGGTGCTTGGGCGCACGCATCAGGTGGAGTTTGCTTTCTCCGGCATGGGCGTGAATCCGCACTTTGGCACGCCGGTGAACCCAGCCGCATTACAAGTTGACCCATCCACACCGCGCATCCCCGGCGGATCGTCGAGCGGCGCAGCGGTGTCGGTGGCCAGCGGCGCGGCTTTTATCGGTTTGGGGTCAGACACAGGAGGCTCAATTCGCATTCCGGCTGCGCTTTGCGGCTTGGTCGGTTTCAAGCCCACTGCGTGCACCGTGCCCACACAAGGCGCCATCCCGCTCTCGCACACTTTGGACAGTATGGGTGCGCTCACGCGCAGTGTGCGCGATGCCACTCTTGTCCATGAGATTTTGAGCAGCCAGACTCTGCCTAAGACTGGGAAAGCTTTGAAGGATTGCCATTTCGCTGTAGCGCAAAGCGTGATGCTTGAAGGTTTGGATGCCGATGTGGCGCGTCACTTCGAAGCGAGCTTGCGAGCCATTTCACAAGCAGGTGCAAGGATCTCGCATATTTCTTTGAATGAAATCGCTGATCTGGGCAGCATCCAAGCGCGCGGCGGCTTTTCTGCGCCTGAAGTGCTGTCTTGGATGATCCCCGCGGGCCTGTGGCCTGAGCGCCAAGCTGAGATGGATCCTCGCGTGGCGCAGCGCATCAGCACGGGAGAGGCCATGAGCGCTGCAGACTACGTGCGATTACAGCTGGCTCGCCTGCAATGGATTGAGCAGGTCAACAAGGCCTTGCAGGATTTTGATGGCGTGCTCTCACCCACCGTGCCCTTGGTGGCCGCGCCGATTGCCGATGTGGCACCGGGCGACGGCCGCAATGCTGAGCGTGATGCTGCGCGTGATGCAGAATTTTTTCGCGTGAATGCGCTGATGCTGCGCAACACCAGCGTGGTGAATTTGCTCGATGGCTGCGCGATCAGCGTACCCAATCAACCGCGAGGCGGCTTGCCTACCGGCCTGATGCTTTGGCATGGCGCGAACCATGATGCCGCTGTTTTGCACATGGCGCTGCAAATAGAGCAGTGTTCGCGTTTACAATAACTATCAATTCAATAGCATTCCGCGCATATTCTATGCCGGCTAGTCGGCTATTTCTCTTCTTAATCTCTCAAAATATTCATCGCATTCATGAAAATCGCAGTCGTTGGCGCAGGCATCATTGGCATCACCACCGCGTATGAACTCGCACGAGATGGCCATGAAGTCACGGTGTACGAGCGGCGCGGCGCAGCGGCGGAAGAAAGCAGCTTCTCCAATGCGGGTGTGCTCTCGCCCGGCTACGTGACGCCATGGGCTGCGCCCGGCATGCCATGGAAAGTCATCAAGCAAATGGCCAGCGGCCATGCTGCATTTCGCTTGAATTTTCCACTCAAAGGCGCCGACATCGCGTGGCTTTGGCACTTTTGGCGCGCATGTAATTTGCTCACCTATCAACGTCACCGTGCGGCTTTGCAGCAATTAGCCTTCTACAGCCGCAGTTGCCTGGCCGCCATCACAGAGCGCCACAGCTTGGAATTCGATCGCGCGCAAGGCTACATGATTGCGCTGCGCAGCGAAAAGGATCGCGAGATGGTGCAACCGAGTTTGCAAATTCTACGCGATCTGGGTGTGCCGTTTGCAGAGCTGGATGAAGCCGAAACGCGCGAGATTGAGCCTGCGATCAACACCGATACCCGCTTTGCAGGCGCCATTCATTTGGCGCAAGATGAAGTGGCCAATTGCCGTCAATTCGCCTTACTGCTCAAAGATGAATGCCGCAGACTGGGAGCGCAGTTTGAATTCAATACTTCAGTGCGAAAAGTGCAAGTGGCCGGCATCAATGCTAAGCGAGGCGCTACTCTTTCTATAGCAGATACGCAAACTAACTCACAACTGTCGTCTCTTCTTCCCAACAACTCACAAGCTGACCAAACTGTACGAGAGCTTCATTTTGATGCCGTGGTACTTTGCACCGGCGTGCAAGCCGCGCCCTTGCTCTCCGGGCTGGGTGTGCATCTGCCGCTGCGCCCAGTGTATGGTTACTCGGTGAGCGCGCACATCAAGGAGCCTTTGAATGCGCCGCGCTCAGGCCTGATGGATGAGCACTACAAAGTGAGCATCACTCGCCTGGGCCAGCGTGTGCGTGTGGCTGGCAGCGCACAGGTCGGTGGTCGCGCTGGCGATATCAACCGTGCGGCGATCAAAACGCTTTATAAAGTTTTGCACGATTGGTTTCCGGGCGCAGCGGTCATGAGCCAAGGCGTGCAGGAATGGCAGGGCGCCCGCCCGATGCTGGCCAATCGGCCGCCAGTGATCAGCCGCGCAGCAAACGACTCACCGATATGGCTCAATCTTGGGCATGGATCAAGCGGCTGGGCACTATCCTGCGGCAGCGCGATGCTACTGGCAGATGCTATTTCCGGGCGTGGGAGCGAGATTGATGCCAAGCCTTATTTGCTCAGCCACTAAAACGATCATCTGGTGAGTCAAAGGCAGTCTCAAGCTGCACCGGGCAAAGGTTTTTGTGGCCTAGCAAACAGCTCGGTCGGCTCGAAGCCAGGCATGTCTGCACTTGGGCCAGCAGTGTGTTGAACTTGCTGACTGGTTTGACCAGAACTTGCATCATTCAATTCACGACTCATACGGTCGGCCTCCTCCACTAGAAAGCGCGTATCGATACCATGAAGCATCTCGCGCTCAATGCGGTGAATACGCTCATACAAATTCGTTGAGCTGGTGCCTTGGCCTCGCGAATCCCGGATCGTCGTCGAATGGGTCGGCTCGCCGTGCGCGTTGTTGGCGCGCGAGGCATCTCGCAGCAACTGCGCTGCTTCGCTGTGTGATTGTGTGCCACCTACCCAACCAATTCGTTTGCCCGACTCCAGTGTTTGCAGCGTCGATTGACAACGCTGCTCTAAAACATCGATCCGAAAACCATTCAGTGGCACCCAAGCCAAAGCCATTCGCGCTGTGCTCGCCATCGGCGCCCCATGGGAGGCTAACACCATCAACCGAGAAAGAATCTTTTGTGCCACGCGTATGGCCAACGCAGGATCAGGCGGCATCAACACTGAAATGCCAAAGGCATGCCCAGAAATGCGCCCCACGCCATCGTTCCCAGTCACGCTGGTAGACAGGCTCGCTGCGATTTGTACCATCCCCATTTCAAAGCCCTGTTCGCCATGCTCATTCATGGCAGCCTGTGTATCCAGTACGGAAACGTAAATGAAAACAGCACAGGTTTGCTGCTGTTGCAGGCGATCGCGTACTTTATAAATATGGGCTTGCATGCCGTCTCGATTGAGCAAGCCTGTCAGGACATCACGCTGCGATGAAATATTCGCTCGCGCCAAGACCTGCCGCCCCATACGATGCTGCAAAAATAAACCACGTATCAGCGAAATCGAAGCCAGCAAACACACCAAAGCAGAAAGCACACCGCTCGTATCTGTATCAAGGGCACCTAAATATGCCGCAAACAATATAAACAAAGCACTCACATAGAGCAGCAAACCTACGACGATGCCCGCATTGCGTGAGTAATTTTTGTACCAAGACCATGCCAACATGCACAGCACGTACAACAGCACAAAGATCAACATGACAGACACGCCTATTGGCGAGGTGTCGCGCCAGCGGTAATCTGCCCAAACAATCGCCAACGCAATGCCGAACACAGCCAGAGACAGGGAAGCCCACCACCATGGCTTCGACTGCAAATGAATACCTAATGCCAGCGCGGCCACCCATGGCAGCAGCATGCCCCAAGTCGTGTTGATGATGAATTTGATTTGATCATTGAACGACGCAACGTCAGTATTAACGACCATGCCACCTAAGCCACTGCCAAACATCAACACCAAGCTCACTGCGATGCTCATCACGGCTACTGACAGGAATCCTGCTTTGCGGAAATTCAGCGCCATCAGCAACCCCATCAGAGCCATCACCACGTTGATGCCAACAAATACGCCGGCAGACAAAATACTGTTTGTGCGGGATTCCAAAAAAGCACGGTTGTTTTGCAGCAGCACGGGCGCATCCAAAATACCGCTGTGTGCAAGCTGCACGACCACATCCAATTGCCCAGGCGGCAGTGGCAAATTGAAGCTAGGCTGCCGATCAGCCAGCGGCCAGCGATCCATGGCTATTCGGTCGCCCGAGGACAAGGTCTTCCAAGCCCCGCCGTCGTAGCGATAAGAAACGTGCACAGCATCAAGCCGAGGCATCATCACGGTGATGCTGAAATCGCTGGCTAGGCGCTCGGAAAACACCGTCATGCGCGTCACCATGCGCTCACCCGAATGCAGGCGCTGCGGCTTTAAGTTGGGCAGAGAAGAAAATCGCTGCGAAGGCCAGTTCCAAATCTCATCAGGATCTAACGGCATCTCTACATCAGAATGCACGCCGCTCACAAATGTAGCTTCCCAGCGTTGGCGCAGATCAACGGATAAGCTCTCTTTTTTTTCTTTTGTTTGCGCTTGCTCCAGCATCTCGCCCCAATTGAGCTGTGGTGCAGCTATTGCTTTGCTGAGGCACAAAAAAAGCAAACCAAACAGGGCACTGCGCACAACAGCTGCGGCATAGCTCACGCTAGCACCTCAAGCACCTCAGAGCGGTATTCGCGGTGATACAGGATCAGCAAAACGAACGCCGTCGCGCCTGCAAACACAGCAGCCGAAAAAAACCAAGCAATCACTGCGAATGCAAAATAGTAGCCACGCAGGCCATCGTTAAACGTCTCAGCAGCCATGCCCAGCATGCGCCCAGCGCGTTGAGAAAACAATTCGCGATCAAATTTCCCAGCTTCAAAATCTCGTGGCTCCGGCATAGAACCAATCAAGAGCGCAACAAATGTGTATTGCCTCATGCTCCACGAAAAGCGGAAAAATGAGAACACAAAAATACCTATCATCACCAAAACTTTTAGATCAAAAATCAGCACTGTCGTGCGCTGCGCAAAAGGCATATCTCGCACCAGTTCAGCAGCTTTATCCGTACTGCCTAACAGTGCAAATAAGCCACCAATGACAATGATCGTGGTTGAGCAAAAAAACGCGGGGGTGGATGATAAATTTTGCGTGATGATGCCATCGAGCACACGCGGGTCACGGCCGGTGGCCACTTGCATCCACAAGCTGCGGTAACGGTTGGTTGTGGAAATCAGCGAACCGCGTTTGTGACCCTGAGACTTTGTAAACCAAGAATAGGTGATCCATGCACTAAAAAACCAAGCGAGCGCAAGCCAGTCTGACCAAGGTAGGAGTGAAAGCACCTGCATGGGTCACTATCTTACACAAGTCCCCGGTTGGTTAACTCTTCGTAACGCATTTTTCGCGTTGTAAAAGCAAGGGGAAAGTACAAAAGAGCCCGTGAATCATTGCTTCACGGGCTATGGATGAATGTAACTTTAGCCACGCAGCTTGGCGGCCACCTCGGCCACGCGCTTGCCATACGCTTGCGCCGTATCCAAATCACATTGCGGGATTTTGTCAGCTGGATCTTGCGCGCCGCATTGCGCCATCACGCCTGAGTTGGAGCCGATGCGGTTGATGTGCTCGCTGGGCATGGCTGGTTGACCTACCCAAATCATGCCTTGCTGCATAGAAAGCGTGATGAAGTACTGAAGCGTCGAGAGCTTGTCGCCGCTGTAGCTGGCCGAGCAAGTAAATCCGCCAGCGACTTTATCTTTCCAAGCGCTGGTGAACCATTTCTTGCTCGTCGCATCGGCAAACTTTTTAAACTGCCAGCTGGCCATACCCATATAAGTGGGGCTGCCCATGATGATGGCTTCGGCTGCATCCAACGTGGCCCATTGCGCATCGGTGAGATCGCCATTGGCGTCTATCGCCACGAGATCGGCACCTGCACCTTTAGCGACGAACTCTGCCACGCGCTGCGTATGACCATAACCTGAGTGATAAACGACTGCTACTTTTGCCATGAGATTTCTCCTTGATGTGGCGTTGGGGGAATGAATTAGAACGAAGAGGCAAGCTGCCCCATCTCGCCTTTTGCAAAGGCTCTTTTATAAGCCATGATGTCTTCTTGCGTATTGCCCATAAACGGGCCGCCGGGATAGATCGGCTCTTTGATCGGTGTGCCGCTGAAGAACACGCCGCGCAATTTTTCTTTGCCCGCACGGATACGCGCCATTTGCATCGCAGTTGCAGAGCATGCAAAAATGATAGCACTCTGCGCAATATCTATGCCGGCTACTCCCTCAAAATCGTTCAAAAACGTGCCTGAGCGGATCACGAAGAAAGCGTTATCGCCGGCTTGGACGGGAATATCCACGCAAGCCTCTGGCTCAAGTGTGATGTCGAGTATTGTCACGCGTGTGAGCCAACGCGGGTCACGCGCAATGCTAGAACTCTGCCCCTGAAAATCACCGGTCACCACGCGTACGCTACCGCCCTCCACATGAATCGTCGGCATGTCAGCAGCTTTAACGCGCAAGCCCACGGGCTCAGCGCTCTTGTTGGCTCGGCTGAGGTTCACAAAGACCTGCAAGCCCTGCTCCGTCCGGCCTGGCGCGGCTGGCGTTTCTTCGTGCATCGCCCCGCGCCCGGCTTGAAACCAATGCAAATCTCCCGGCGCAATCAGGCTGTGATCCCCCATGGAATCGCGATTGATCGTGCCGGCTTCAGACTCGGGCAGCGTGAGCGAGACGGCGCTCATCCCCGCATGCGGATGCGGGCCAAACGGGTTGGAGCGCAGCGTGTAGCTGTCAACCCCAATGAAAGGATCGATCAGCGCATGATCGGTGCGCAGCATACTCGCGCCCGATATGCCATCGAAGCTGTGATAGGGCATCGCGACCACAGCGGAAATGAGTTTGAGCGGATGAAGTTCAGCGCCACACATGATTTTTCTCCGAGTTCAGGCTGCAAGGTCAAACACAATCACCTCGGCATCGTTCGCAGCATCCAAGGTAAGCAGCGATTCGCCCTCAATCTTTGCCGCATCGCCGCCTTGCAAGGCATGCCCGTTGATCGATAAATTGCCGCGAACCAAATGCACATAGGCTTTGCGGTTTGGATGTAGCGCCAACGATGCTTGATCCATTGTGGACAACAGCCCCGCGTACAGCCGCGCATCCGCATGGATTGAAATGCTGCCACCCTCACCCGCAGGCGCTGCAATGAGCTTGAGTTGCCCCATTTTTTCGGCGGCTTGCACCGTTTGCTGCTCGTAGCTCGGCGAAATACCGCGCACATTCGGCTCAATCCAAATTTGCAAAAAATGCGTCTCTTGGCCTTGTGCATGGTTGAATTCACTGTGCATCACGCCCTTGCCCGCGCTCATGCGCTGCACATCGCCGGGCGGAATGCCCTTCACGTTGCCCATGCTGTCTTTGTGCGCGAGATTGCCGGAGAGCACATAAGAAATGATCTCCATATCGCGATGACCATGCGTACCAAAGCCTGTGCCGGGAGCGATGCGGTCTTCATTGATCACGCGCAGATTGCCCCAGCCCATGTGCGCTTCATCGTGGTAACCCGCGAATGAAAACGCGTGATAGCTTTTAAGCCAGCCATGATCGGCATAGCCACGGTCTTGGGATTTGCGAAGTGTGATCATGATGGGGGCTCCAAAAAATCGGATTAAAATTCAAACAGCCGGACGCAGAAGACGCAAAGGTTACGCAAAAGACGCAAAAAAGACAAAAGACAAGAAGATGAAAAACAGAAATACGCCATGAGTTTCAAACCACGATGTATTTCTCTTTTTTGTCTTTCTTCTGCGTAACCTCTGCGTCTTCTGCGTCCGGCTGTTTTGTTTTCTTAAGCGCCTAACTTTAGGCAAAAGCTAGCATCTTGCAATCGAATGATTTTGATGTCATCATTCAAAAATGCAGAATGCAAGAGAACTCATCACCACCGAAGCATTAGCCCTGATCAAAAGCGTCGCCACACAAGGCAGCATGGCCGCTGCGGCGCGGCAGCATGGGCTCGTGCCCAGCGCCGTCACCTATCGTGTACGGCAAATCGAAGATGCGCTCGATGTTTTATTGTTTGACCGCAGCAGCAAGCAAGCCCGCATCACGCCTGCTGGCAAAGAGCTGCTGGCCGGCGGCGAGCGCGTGTTGCAAGAGCTCGATGCTGTGGCGCGGCGTGTGCAGCGCGTGGCCACCGGCTGGGAGCCGCAGCTCACCATTGCCGTGGACAGCCTCATTTCCAAACGCACGATGCTCGAGCTGGCCGAAGCCTTTTTCCAATGCGGTCCAGAAAATTCCGCGCCCCCAACGGGCCTGCGCATCCAAGGCGAAACGCTTTCTGGCACTTGGCATGCCCTGCTCGATGGCGAGGCTGATTTAGCGATTGGTGGGGTGGTTGATGGCCTCGTGCAAGCGGGCATCCAAGCCAAATCGATGGGCGAAGTGCCTTTCGTTTTTGCCGTTGCACCCCATCATCCGTTGGCAGCCGCTGAGGAGCCGCTCAGCGACATGGCCATCCAACAACACCGCATCGTCGCCGTCGCTGATTCCACGCGCCGCAAAGACAGGGTCACCGTTGGCATCTTGCCCGGCCAAGACATCCTCACCGTGAGCACCATGCCCGACAAACTCGATGCGCAAATCCGAGGCCTAGGCTGTGGCTTCGTGCCCGAATGCATCGCCCAGCCCTACATCAGCACAGGCCGCTTGGTGGTTAAAACCACCGAACGCCTGCTCCGCACACCCAAGGTCAACTATGCATGGCACACGCCAGCGCGTGGGCCGCTCGGGCAAGCGCTAGCTTGGTGGTTGAAGCAACTGGGAAGTAGCGCGACTCGCGATGCGCTGCTTAATCGGCATTGACTTTTCCCTCACTTCGACTCGCAAACCACAGCGCAGTCCCCATCACCACCACGCCCGCCCACTGGCTAGGCGACAAATGCCGGCCAAAAAGTAGCGCATCCAAAACAATCGCACCAATCGGGTAAACAAACTGCAACACAGCTATTCGCGAAGCATCCAAACGCTGCATGCCAGCATAGATCAGCGCATAAGCCATGCCCGTATGCAAGAACCCTAAGCCTGCGAGCCAAGCCCAGATTTGCCAAGACCATAGCGGCACTTGCGCAAACAAACCATGCACAGTTGGCCACCAAGAAAGCAATACGGCTCCACAGATACATTGCCAAAACGTCAACCCTAGCGAGCTGATCACGCGCTGCTCTTTGGCCATCAGCGAGACTGCCGCATAACAAACCGAGCCCAACATGGCCATACCCAAGCCCCACAAAAATTTAGGTTGATTCGAAGGTAAACCGCTCTGCCATAAACCTGTCGCCAAAACCAAGCCCGCCAGAGCCACGCACACTGAGATGGCGCGAACCTTGCTCAAACGCTCACCCAGCAGCAACACCCCGGCCAACACCAACCAGATCGGCTGCAAGTGAAAGACCACCGTCGCCAAGGCAATCGATGTCCATTGAATCGCTGCAAAAAATGCAGCCCACATCAGCGTCATCAACAAGCCCGTCAGCGCTGACAAACGGATGCTTGGCCAGTGAGGCCGCAATTCATGCCAACGGCCTGCGACTAGCGCATAAACCCATAAAGCCAACGCACCAAACAAGCAACGAAACAGCACCGCCGTGAGCGGATGTTGCCCCGCTTGCTCTAAAAAAACGCCCAATGTTGCGAGTAGCAAGCCGCCAGCCACCATGTAGCCCACGCCTTGTGAATCCGAAATGTCATCTTGTTTCATGCCTTCAGTGTGATGATTGAGAATGTATTCGTAAAGCGCAATATTCAATAATTATTATTTCTATAATCGAAACTTTCTTTAACGCTTTGAACAGAGGCAAAACATCATGGCCAACGCCCAAGACTTTCAACTCGATTGGCTACGCGCCTTTGTCGCAGCTGTGGACGGCGGCTCGCTGGCTTCCGCCTGCCGCGTCGTGCATCGCTCACCGGCAGCGCTCAGCATGCAAATTAAAAAGCTAGAAAATGCCGCAAACCAATCGCTCTTGCTGCGAGATGCCCGGCAATTCGAACTCACCGCCTCTGGTGCACGCTTGCTGCCCCATGCCCGCGCCGTGTTGCAAGCCCATGCCTGCGCACAAGCCGCTGTGGCCCAACCATCGGTGGTCGGCCATGTGCGCTTTGGTTTTCCTGAAGACTATGCCGCCAAGCATCTCGGGCCCGCCTTGCGACGTTTCGCGCAATCGCATCCTGATATTGAAGTCGAGATGATGTGCGCGCAATCGACCGTGCTCATTCCAGCCTTGGTGCGAGGGGAATTGGATGTCGCTTTGGTCACGCAAGACAAACCCTCGCGTGGCACACACTTGTTTGATGAGGCCTATATCTGGGTGGGATTAGCAGGCAGCCCCGTCTGGCAGCGCGACCCTTTGCCTTTAGCCATCTTCGAACCTGGGTCGATGGCACGTAAGCTACCCGAGCAAGCTTTGCGCCAAGCCGGCCGCCGCTACCGCATTGCTTATCAAAGCCCGAGCACGATTGGCTTGCTGGCTGTCGTACAAAGTGGCTTAGCTGTAGCAGCCGTTAAGCGAAGTTCATGCCCACACGATTTGATGCAGCTTGACGCAAGACATGGCTTGCCAACGCTTCCCAAACTCCAGGTCGCCGCTGTTATCAGCTCCAAAGCACGGAAGGATGCTGCGGCCAAAGCGCTGCATGCACATGTCATTGATGTTCTGAGAATTTCATAGAAATCGATGGTTAGCCGGCATATTTATTAAATAGTTTGCTATTTTTTATATAGCAAAAATCTGTCTCACAATCATCAAGCCCCATAACTCATCGCCCGCGTCTTCCCAGAAAAGATGCGATACACCACCACGGTGTAGGCCACGATCATGGGCAGCACGATGAGGGCGCCGGCCAGAATAATTTTGAGCGACTCGGGAGAGGTGGCGGCTTGCCAAATGGTCATCTTGTCGATCACCAAGTAGGGGAAGAGGCTGTAGGCCAGGCCGTAGAAGGCGAGGATGAAGATGCCCACTGTGGCGGCAAACGGTACCCAATCGCCGTAGGCATTGCCTTGCTCCAAGCGCACGGGCAGGCGCGCGAGGCTGCGGTGGATGATGAAGAACAGCAAGGCCGTCATGATCGGTACGGGAGCGAGCAACACGATGTAGGGCAAGCTAAACCATTTGGCAAAAATGCGCTCGCTGACCCACGGCGTGGCCACCGAGATGGCCAGCACGCCGAGCGCAGTGAGCAGCAATGCGCCGCGTGCCCATTTCACGGCTTGTAATTGCAAGCTGCCTTCGGTTTTGAACACGAGCCATGTTGCGCCTAAGAGCGCATAGCCTGCAGCCAAGCAAAGTGCAATCAACGCGGCAAACAAGTTGCCTTGCCAACTGCTTTCAAAGCCAATGATGTAGCTACCCAGCATCCAGCCTTGCGATAGCGCAGCGCCCAGCGAGCCAGCATAAAACGCCCGATCCCACCAAGGGCGATAGGCCGCTTGCGCTTTCACGCGAAACTCAAAAGCCACGCCGCGCAAAATCAGCGCCACCAGCATCAGGGCCACAGGCAAATACAGCTCGCCCAAAATAATGCCATGCGCAGCGGGAAAGCAGGTCAGCAAGATGCCCACGCCAAGCACGAGCCAAGTCTCATTCGCATCCCAAAATGGGCCGATGCTGCTAACCATCATATCTTTGTCTGAGGCGCTGGCGCGGCGCAGCAAAATGCCAACGCCTAGGTCATAGCCATCGAGCACCACATAGGCGAGCATGGACAGGCCCATCACGACCAAAAAGATGACTGGCAGCCAATCATTGAAAGTCAATAGCTCGTTCATGCGGCGCTCCCTATCAAAGCTGGAGATGCGTTTTGCTCAGGCTCGCCAGCTTTGCGCGCAAGATAAAACAACACCGACACATAAGCCACCAAAAGCATCAAATACACCGTGATGTACATCGCCAACGTGCCGGCTAGCATCGGTGTCGGAATCGTGGCTGCGGCCTGCTTGGTAGAGAGCACGCCCGTCACCAGCCAAGGCTGGCGGCCAATCTCCGTGACGTACCAGCCGGCCAGTGTGGCCACCCAACCCGAGAAAGTCATGCCGACCAGCACCTTGCCCAGCCATGGCTTGATTTGCCCACGGCCCTTTGCAGTTTTGCGCTGCTGCCAAACCGCAAGCCAGCCCACAGCCAGCATCAGCAAGCCTGTGCCCACCATCACGCGAAAGCCCCAGAACACAGGCGCGACGGGCGGATGCGCCCCTTTGAAATCGTTCAGCCCTTTGACCTCGCCGTTGATATCGTGGGTGAGATAGAGCGAGGCAAGTTTGGGAATGCTGATTTCAAATTTGTTCTCACGCGTTTTTTCATCGGGAATACCAAACAGCACCGCAGGCGCACCGCGCTGCGTTTCCCAAATGCCCTCCATTGCGGCGAGTTTTGCAGGCTGATGTTTGAAGGTGCTCAGGCCATGCAAATCGCCCAAGAAGATTTGAATCGGCAAACATACAGCCGCCATCACGATGCCCGTGCGCAGCGTGGCCAGCACGCTGGGCGCGCGATCCCCGCGCAGCCAACGGTAAGCGCTGATACCGGCGAGCAAAAAAGCCACAGTCACAAAACAAGCCATCATCATGTGGGAGAGCTTGTAGGGAAACGAGGGATTGAAGATCACCGCCCACCAATCCGTGACGAACGCCACCATCTCGCCATTGGCATTCGGCCGCATTTCAAAGCCTGCAGGTGTTTGCATCCAAGAATTGAGCGCGAGAATCCAAAATGCAGACATGCTCGTGCCGAATGCCACCAAACACGTTGCCACCGTATGCCACTTGTGGCCAACGCGTTGCAAGCCAAACAACATCACGCCTAAGAAGCTGGCCTCCAAAAAGAAAGCCGTCATGACTTCATAGGCCAGCAAGGGCCCAGCGATATTGCCCACGGTGTTCATAAAGCCCGGCCAATTGGTGCCAAACTGAAAACTCATGGTGATGCCGCTCACCACGCCGAGCGCAAAAGTCAAGGCAAACACTTTCACCCAAAAGAAATACGCTTCCATCCACTTCGCATCTTGCGTGCGCGCGAAGCGAAGCTTGAAAAACACCAACACCCAAGCCAGCGCAATCGTGATGGTCGGAAAGAGGATGTGAAAGCTGATGTTGGCCGCGAACTGGATGCGGTGCAAGATCAGGGGATCAAAACTATCACTCATGGCTTACTCCTAAAAAATCGGGGGCGTAGGGTTGTGTGGTGTCTGGTCGGGCGCTGTCTCTTTAGTTGTTGTGGTTTTGTCTTTGCTCTTGAAGAGCAGCATGTCTTTGAATTCGAGCAGCTTCTGCGCAGCTGCGCCCATCTTCATGAGCTGGCGCAAGGTTTGCTCATCGAGGCGCTGAATATCGGTGAACCAAGTGGTGACAAGCTCAATCAGCTCATGCATTTGCGCCATGCGTTGCTGGGCATGTGCATCTTGCGGATTAGTTGGCGTGACCAAGAGCGAATCGCGCAACATCGAAAGCGTTGGGTCAATCTCGCGCTTTTTGCGCTCATCGGCCAAGGTGCGAAAAATCAGCCACACATCATCGGGGGCGCTGAAATACTCGCGCCTGTCGCTCGGCAAATGCTGTAGCTTCACCAGCCGCCAAGAATCCAGCTCTTTCAAGCCCATGCTCACATTGGAGCGCGAAAAATCCAGCGCATCTGCGATTTCGTCCGCATTCAGTGGGCGCTCGCTCACAAACAGCAGCGCATAAATCTGCCCCACCGTGCGGTTGATGCCCCAGCGGCTGCCCATTTCACCAAAATGCAGCACGAAGCTTTGAGCGAGAGGCGTGAGTTTCATGCGATTCCTTGAATTTCAGTAATTGCTGAAATTATAGGAAATTAAAGCTCAAAAGTCAAATCCCCTGCTATGGCAACTACTTACGCAATTCCCACTATGCATTTCCCACAACAAAACTGTCGCCAAAATTACTTAGTATCCAGCTTGTTTGGTTTTTCTCATTCTTATTTTTATTTTGGAGACTCCCACATGAATCGCCGCAAAACTCTCATTCACACACCGTTAGCGATGACAGCGCTCGCTGCGCTGGTCTTGCTGGCAGGCTCTGCTTTGGCTCAAGCGCCTGCCGCTGTATCTGTTGCCCCAGCCGCTTGGCCCACGCAAGCCGTGAAAATCATCGTGCCCTATGCGGCAGGCGGTACCACCGATATCGCCGCGCGTATCTTGGCCAATGAGCTCTCCAAAAAATGGGGTCAACCCGTGTTGGTGGACAACAAACCCGGCGCTTCCACCCAAATCGGCACCGATCAGGTGGCCAAATCCAAAGATGGCCACACCTTGCTCATGACGGCTTCGCCCTTTGCCGTGAACCCCTCGCTGTTTGCCAAGCTACCGTATGACACTTACAGAGATTTCAAGCCCGTAACGCTTGTGGTGCGCAATGGCATGTTTCTGGTCACCAGCGGCAATCAGCCTTATGCCAATATCAAAGATTTGATTGCCGCCGGCAAAGGCGACAAAACCGTGAGCATCGCCTCGCCGGCCAATGGCAGCATGGCGCATATGGTGGCGGAGCTGGTTGCGGATACGCAAAAGCTCAATCTTCTGCATGTGCCCTATCGCGGCACACCGCCTGCGCTCGTCGATGTGATCGGCGGCCAAGTGCAATTCATGTTTGACAACCCCAGCTCCTCCTTGCCATTGATCAAAGACGGCAAGCTCAAAGCGCTCGCTTACACCGGCCCCAAGCGCTCCAAAGCGATGCCCAATGTGCCTACCGTCAGTGAGACGATTCCCGGCTTCGAAGCGCTTAATTGGTTTGGCATGCTGGCCCCCAGCAGCATGGAGGACAAGCTGCTTGATCGCATCGCCAAGGATGCCAACGACGTGCTCAAACGCAAAGAGGTGGTCGAGCGCTTCAGCAGCGAAGGCGTGGAGATTGGCGGCATCCCGCGAGAAGCGTTTGGCGCGTTTTTAGCCGTCGAGACGATTCGCTGGGCGAAAATTGTAAAGGCTCGCAATATCAAAGCGGATTGATAGTTGCTATAAATATAGTAGCAATCTGCGCAATAAATACGCCGGGCAGGTGCTCAAAATGCTTAAAACCACCCTAACGACTAACCCCCGTTAGCCGCAATCCAATCCTTGTATGCAGGGTGCTGACGCATCGTGTTGAAGCAAAAGCCTTGCTCTTTCAGGCCCACGATCAAGGGTTCGAGCACGGCGGGAGCCCATGGATCTTTGCGGCTCCAGATGCC
>JANMFP010000365.1:0-6712 GCA_031378135.1 Variovorax sp.
GCCGCTGCATTTCAACAGTTTTAAACTCATCGCTTTTGATCCTGACAAAACAAAAAGTCTTCAGTATCCAAAGATAAGTAGCTAGAGTCCTGCATATCAATCTGCGCCCAAGCGGAACACGAACTCTTCTCGGAAAACCTAATAATAAAATTGCTATGGGTAAGCCGAGCAAACATAGCGTTGCCAAACTACCGAGCCCTAACAGCATCGCCAAGCACTCATACAAAAATTTGATCGCGCGCATAACAGAGGTACCAAATGCGTCGCACTCTGCGGTTGAAATCAAGCTTTGCTATCGAGCTTGTGATTGCGACCGCACTGCAGCTCTCACGCAAGTTTGCCAAACAAGAAATGCGCTTTTCGGCTTTTTGCAAGGGCATACGCTCCGGGCTCAAGCAGCCTAACCAGTGCGTTACCATCAAGGTCAGCGTAATCGGCTTGCGCGGAAACGACGATCTCTGCGGCTAGTTCGTGGAGTTGTTTCAGCTGAGTGTCAATCCGTGCCATAAACTGCTCGTCTGTCAACACATCGCGCAACTCCTTATTCAACTGGGCAAACCATGGCAAACTTGCTTGATCTAGCATCGTTGGTGCGTTGCGCTTCGCACTAACGAGATTCCACGCCCGCAAAAACAACTGCATTTCGAGATTGATGGCTTGAATCGCAGCCAATTTGGTGCGCATGCGAGCCATGCAACTGACATCAAGCAGTTTATTTTGGAAGAACAGCTGACACATCACACCCCAATAGTAAGCATAATCCCAAATCACTTTGACGGGCAGCACCTCTGGATCACCAAATATTTTGTATTGATCAGTGTACAAACTCAGCATGTTTTTGTACAAGGAAAAATAGATCTGCTCGTAGATTTCAGCCATCATTGAAGTGGCGCCTTGGTTTTGGTCGATAGCAATTAACTCAGTGATGTACGTGTTGGAAATTGCAATGAAATCACTGCCTGGCGAATAAAAAGGGTCAAGGAAAAGCCCAGCCTCACCGGTAAGAGCCCAACGATCCGTACCAGAAAAAACTTTTTTGCAACCGTAAGAAAAGCGCTTGAAGAAAGCGAAGTCTTGTAACTTGTCACGCCGCGCATCAAGTGCTTTATAGAGCTGTGGTTGTCGAATTTTGAACCAATCCATCGCTTTGTCAAAGCTATTCATTTGATCAATGGGATGCAAGTTCGCATCAGCAACAATGCCCACAGAATGCGAGCCCGAAGACAGAGGAATCAGCCAAGCCCAATAACCCTCACCCACCAAATGATTGGTAGAAAGCCAACGGTTGCGAGGCGTGCATCGGTCGAGCCAAGCCTCGTCCTGCGACCACTCATTGATATCAAGTCGATCAGAAATACGAAACCACACAGCGTTGGCGTTGTGTGCGTTCTCCTCTGCCAAATTCAGCTTACGCTTGATCAAACCAGCACGACCTGTTGCATCACATAACCACCGAGATTTAAGAGAATGCGAAGCGCCATTAGCGTCAAAATTAACGATGTGATGATCGTCGCTCTCGCCAATTTCTACCGCACGTATGACGGCCGCATCAATAAAAACCACGCCTTTATCTTGCGCAATCTTGGCAAGTTCATTTTCAAATATGCCGCGATCAAGTTGGTAACTCGGCGTTGATAGAACACGGCTTGCTCCAAGCTCAGTCACGTTTTCTAAATCGTCGCGTCCATCCGAGAAGAAAAATCTGAAACCAAATTTCTTAAGTTGCGCAGTGTCTAAGTGCGCCTTCAGACCCAAGATCGTTTCAAAGTAATGAGCACCGATTTCGACAGATGATTCACCCACCTTGTGTGCTGCATGCGGCACAGGATGCTGACGTCTTTCAATAACAGTCACACTGAGCTTAGGTAGCGTCTGCTTAACTTGCAGCGCTAATGTCAGCCCTGCAAGGCCACCACCCATGACGACAACATCTGAATAATTTTGCATGATTGACCTGTGAAATATATGTACTGCTTTGCCTTGATCGCCTTCACGATGATCTGCGGGAAAGTTAAAATCTTGATTCAATGATGAAAAAAGTTTTTCACCCAGTAGTAGCAACTTGGATATTATTTTCCCTGATTTGTGGCTTTTTGATTACCCAATCAAAATTTACCGCAGATATGTCGGCTTTTTTGCCCAGAGATCCATCACCAAGGCAACAAATTCTGATTGATCAAATCAGTGAGGGCTTTGCATCACGGTCTCTCATCGTCGCCGTCGAAGGCGCTCCTGCAGATGTTTTGGCAAAGCTGTCCATCAATATGGGGCAAGCGTTAAGAATGAGCACTCTTTTCTCTAGCGTCAACAACGGACAAGCAGACGCAAAGTTGAATGATCAGGAGTTCATATTCGCAAATCGTTACATCTTAAGTCAGCGCATCACGGCTGATCGCATGACAGACAAAGGATTGCGGAACGCAGTTGAAGACACTTTGGCAGAGATCAGCAGTTCAACAGGACTTTTCAGTAAAAGTCTGCTCACACGCGATCCAACTGGCGAAGCTTTAGAAGTGATCAAGAAAGTTGTTCCGACCAGCCAGCCCCCAAGTTATGGTGGCGTATGGATGAATACGCAATTTTCGCGCGCACTGTTGTTACTTCAAACAACGGCGCAAGGCTCTGATTTAGATGCGCAGCAAGATGTTCATACCAACATAGAGAAAAGTTTTAAGTTAGCCCAGCGGCAAGTTGGGCCTGCAGCGAATCAAGCAGTTCTGAAATTCTCTGGCCCCGGCGTATTTGCCGTCAAAGCAAGAGAAACCATCAAAACTGAAGCGTCACGCTTATCCACAATCGGGATCATCTTGGTTTTAGGCTTGCTTTGGTTCATTTACAGATCTGTCGTGACGCTGTTTCTGGGCGTCTTGCCCGTCGTAACTGGAGCGTTAGCAGGAATCGCTGCTGTAGGACTAGGCTTCCCCTCCGTGCATGGTATGACGATAGGTTTTGGCATCACATTGATTGGCGAGGCTGTGGATTACGCTATCTATCTTTTTGTGCAATATGCGCCTAATTCTTCCGCAGCATCCAATGACAATTCACATGATCACCAAAAGAACGAGAGTTTTAGCAACAATTTCTGGCCAACGATCAAGCTAGGCGTCATCACCTCCATCTTCGGCTTCAGCACTTTGTTGTTTTCTGGTTTTACTGGGCTAGCGCAATTGGGACTATTCTCAATCGTAGGCATCGTAGTCGCCGCGGTGGTCACGCGTTTTGTGCTGCCACGATTATTGCCCGCCGATTTCACTGTGCATCAACCAAAAAAATTAGGGCTGGCGTTATCGAAATTCGTAAGCAAATTACATGTATATCGGGGCGGAATCGCCTTGATAGGCTTGATAGCGGCCATTCTTGTAGGCTTAAATTGGAAAACGCTGTGGAGTAACGAATTAGGTGCGCTGAGCCCAGTCCCACTGGAAGCTCAGCAACTTGATGCGGAGTTAAGAGCAGATATGGGTGCATCCGACTCTGGCTTGGTCATAGCTCTAAAAGCTGGAAGCAGCGAGCAAGTACTGCAAATGAGTGAAGCAGTAGCGGCAAAGCTAGAGCGGCTAATAGCTTCTGGAGACATCAGTGGCTACCAAGCACCGACAAATTATTTGCCAAGTCAACGCACTCAAATCATGCGAAAGGCGAGCCTGCCTGAGACAACTGATTTGCAAAAGCTTATGGACATTGCTCTCGTAGGATTGCCCATCAAATCAGACAAGCTGCAGGAATTTTTCAATGACGTTGCGTTAGCAAAAAACAAGCCCTTGCTAACGCAAGAAAGCTTGAAGGGGACTTCCATGTTCTTAGGGGTAGATTCTCTGCTAACTCAGAATTCGATAGATACAAACAAGTGGTCTGCGCTAATTGTGCTTCAAGCGCCCGTTCGCAACGGTTCTTTGAGCTCCATAGACTCAAAGAAGATTGAATCATTTCTGACAAGCATTACACCTGAGCAAAACCAAGAAATTCATGTGATTGAACTTGGCAACGAAGCGCGCAGCGTCTACAGCGCCTATCTAAAAGAAGCCATTGTTCTGTCTGCTGCTGGCCTTATCGCAATTCTCGCTCTACTCATGTGGGTCAAAAAATCTGTATCTCAAGTCGCTAGGGTATTCTTGCCTCTCATGGCGTCGGTGATTGTTGTTGCAGCGAGTGTGGTTGCATTAAAAGGTAGCCTCAATCTCTTGCATTTAGTCGGTCTTCTGCTTGTCGTGGCGATTGGCTCAAACTACGCCTTATTTTTTGACCAGCGCTCCAGTTACGTACTTTCAGATGCATTTGCAACTCAGGATCAGAATATGCTGTGCTCATTATTTATCGCTAACCTCACTACCATTTTAGGTTTTGGTTTGTTGGCGTTTTCTTCAGTACCCGTGATGAGTGCTATCGGCTTGACAGTTGGACTGGGCACCTTCTTAGCGCTCGCATTTTCTGCAGCATTCGCAATGCCACCATTCTCAGATGCAACCGCGGCTTAGCATCACAATGATCCAAGCAATGATGAGATCCTGGAAAGGTGCGGTCTGCGTGATCGCATTTATATTCTTGCAGGCTTGCATGCCATATCGCAGCACGACGGGTCCTATGAAAATAATTAACGATGATTTAAATTGCACGATACGACCGACCTCGTTAGTGGTGTTTCTACCTGGTGCGTACGATGTCCCGCAAGATTTCAAGGATTATGGATTTGTGAATGCGTTGAGGCAACGCCGCATTGATGCGGATGTTCAGCTGGTTGATTCACACATTGGCTATTTCACTAATCAACAAATCGTGCAGCGTTTGGAAGATGAAGTGGTGCGCCCAGCAAAAACCAAAGGGTACAAAAATATCTGGTTTGTGGGAATTTCTTTGGGTGGCTATGGTACGCTTTTGTACAGCATGAGCAAGCCAACAGACGTCCATGGATTTTTTATCCTGGCACCTTACATGGGGCCGAGAGATATACCTGCAGAGATTCATCGCCAAGGTGGCTTGAAGTCTTGGTCCTCAGATGTGCAAGGCAATATGGATGTTGATTTGTGGCGCTGGCTGCAACGCTATTCAACCGATACATCGAATTTGCCGCGAGCATACATTGGCTATGGCGCCAGTGATCGATTCGAAAAACCTAATCAGTTATTGGCTAATGTGTTGCCTAAAGAGCATGGTTTTGTTGTACCCGGCGGCCATGATTGGGCGACGTGGCAAAAGCTATGGGCTAATTTTCTAGACACACCTGCTTTGCCGAAACTTGCAGCAGATCAAACAAACTGTAAGGTCAATTGAGTGTGACACAGCTTAATTGGAAACCATCGCCCGCCATCAAAGCCACCGCCCTGATCCACTTAGGTGCCGCAGCAGCGATAGCGGGCGGCGTAAGCTGGCCATGGGCTGCAGGCGTTTTGTTGCTTAATCATGTCGGCCTCACCACTGCTGGCTTATGGCCGCGCAGTACCTTGTTAGGCGTTAACGTTTTGACGCTTCCAGAAAATGCTCGGCTTGCGAGACAAATTGCCATCACCATTGATGATGGCCCGAATCCTGAAGTGACTCCCCAAGTACTAGATATTCTGGACGAATCTAACGCCAAGGCGAGCTTCTTCTGCATCGGGCAAGCCGTTGAAATTTATCCCGATCTAGCTCGTGAGATCCTACGCAGAGGCCACCGAATAGAAAATCACAGCTACTCCCATCCTCATCATTTCTCCTTAATGGGAATGAAAAAACTGCGCGAGGAAATTATGCGTGCTCAAACCATCATTGCCCAAACCACGGGTCACACTCCTCAGTACTTCCGCGCACCTGCAGGATTGCGCAACCCATTTCTCGATCCCGTTTTGCAAAGTCTGGACTTGAAACTCGTCACTTGGACACGCCGTGGTTTCGATACCGTCACGACAAACGCTGATACTGTGCTGGCTCGACTGGAAAAACACCTGAAGCCAGGCGATATCCTGCTCTTGCACGACGGCCACTGCGCCAACACCGCAGCCGGAATGCCCGTGGTATTAGAAGTACTTCCTAGGCTATTAAAGACTCTATTACAGAAGGATTTTCGTTCTGTCCCTTTGCCCTATGCCGCATAATCCAATTTGATATTTACTGTTAACGAATGACACACTTCGAAGAACAACTTGTTGAAACTGCGGTCAAGCCATACGCGCCTGCAGGCAAGTTCGCGGTTCAATTCGCCAAAGGAAAACTTAAGGGTGATCCCGTTTTTAAAGAAATATTGCAACACGGCTTCATTAAATCCCAAGCGCACATCGTGGATATTGGATGTGGTCAAGGGTTGTTCAGTGCTTGGATGTTGGCTGCAGATGCTCTAGCCTCTGATCCCAACTGGCCTGCTGATTGGTCTCCAGCGCCGCGCGAAATTTCTGTACAGGGCATTGAATTAATGTCGTCAGATGTAAAGCGTGCTCAAGTTGCCTTGGCTGATCACAGAAAACGGCATCAATTCATTGTTGGTGATATGTGCACAACATCGTTTGACAAAGCGCAAGCAGTCGTGATTTTGGATGTTTTGCACTACGTTCCATATGCTGCACAGGAAGATGTCTTGAAGCGTGTGCATGACTGTCTCGATCCAAACGGTGTTTTGATTTTGCGAATCGGCGATGCGGCTGGCGGTTTGGGTTTTAAGATCAGCAATTGGGTTGACAGTATTGTTTTCTTCGCTCGCGGACACAGCCAATCACGCTTGTATTGCCGCAAACTATCTGAGTGG
>JANMFP010000513.1:0-5268 GCA_031378135.1 Variovorax sp.
CAAAGCGGCTGGTAAAGAAACCAAGCCTGCTATTGAAACGCCAGCTTGCGTTGATCCCGGCGCATTCGTGTTTCCACCACCTGCAGCACCAGTTGCCGCTGGTGCTGCTCCAACTGCTCCAGCAGCTCCAACTGCTCCAGCAGCAACCACAACGGCTGCTGCCAAAACAGCAGTTCCAGCAGCCGCAGCGCCAGCTGCGATGCCTGCGAAAAAATAGAGCATTTCGCTTCACACAACGGCGCTTACGAGCGCCGTTTTTTATGCCCGTTTAAACTCGAATCATGCATTCCATACTTCCTGCTCTCACCCAAGCCAGTGCGCCGCTCACGCGCGAAATTGAAGTGATCAATGAAAAAGGCGAGACGAGCCGTATACACATTCCTGCTGAGCGGGATTTAACGGTGTACGTTGATAAGCGAGAGCTTGTGACGCTCATGACACTCGGCGCGCACCCCGAGCTACTCGTGCTTGGCTTCTTGCTCAATCAGCGCTTGCTTGGAAGCGCCTCGCAGATCGAATCCATCACAGTTGATTGGGAAGTTAATTCCGCTGCTGTGAAAACGCATGCTGGGATCGACAAAATTGAGGAGCGCACAGCCAAAAAAGTCGTCACCACTGGCTGCGGGCAGGGCAGTGTGTTTGGCGGCTTGATGGATGAGATTGACCAGATCAAGCTTCCCGCAGCGATGCTCACGCAAGCTCAGCTCTGCGGCATCACAGAGGCTATTCGTCAGCAAGAGAGTACCTATAAAAGTGCTGGCAGTGTGCACGGATGCGCCTTGTTCAAAGGCACGCAAATGCTCATGTTTGTGGAAGATGTAGGCCGCCACAATGCGATTGACACGTTGGCTGGTTGGATGGCCATGCAAGGTATTCACACCATAAAAAACGCGGTTGAAAACGAACCTTACGTTTTTTACACCACAGGCCGCCTCACCAGCGAGATGGTCATCAAGTCTGCGCAAATGGGCATCGCAATCGTCATCTCGCGCAGTGGCATCACGCAAATGGGCTACGACATCGCTGCTCAGCTAGCGCTTTGCACGATTGGCAGGGCGGTTAACAAGCATTTCGTCGCCTACACCGGCATGGATCGCCTCCAGTGGAATAAATGACTGCAAGGGTTTGAATCGATGCGCCCTGCAATATGATCCTCGGAGCGTTACGATAGAGCCATGAAATCTAGTTTCTTAAGCCTTGGACTGCGCTCTTTGTGGCGTGATTTGCGTGCAGGGGAGTTGCGATTACTCATCGTGGCGGTTACTTTAGCGGTCGCAGCGCTTACGGCGGTTGGATTTTTTGCAGATCGCATCAAGGGCGGTCTACAGCGCGATGCGCGTGCTTTGATTGGCGGCGATTCGGTGGTGAGCAGCGACAAGCCGACGCCTGATGCGATTCAAGCCAAGGCCAAAGAGCTGGGTCTGCAAACTGTGAATAACGTGGGCTTCCCGACGATGGCACGCGCGCAGGATGCGCAAGGTGGGGCATCAAAATTAGTGGCACTCAAAGCTGTGGAGAGTGGCTATCCGCTGCGCGGGCAGCTGAAGGTGGCAACCGCGATTGACCAGCCCGAGCAGGGTACGCGGGAGATTCCTGCACAGGGAAATGTTTGGGTCGATGGGAATTTACTTGACTCGCTCGGCCTAAAAGTTGGCGACAGCTTAGCGCTGGGTTCGAGCAATTTAAAGATTGATCGCATCATTGTGGTCGAACCGGATCGTGGCGCGGGTTTCATGAATTTTGCACCTCGCGTGATGATCAATCGTGCGGATTTGGCAGCGACTGCGCTGGTGCAACCTGCGAGTCGCATCACATATCGCATGGCAGTTGCTGGCACGGATCAAAGCGCAGTTCGCGAATTCGCAGATTGGGTCGCTGCCAAAGAGAAGGCGGGCGAGTTTCGCGGCCTGCGGCTGGAATCCTTAGAAGGCGGACGGCCTGAGATGAGCAGCACGCTCAATCGTGCAGAGAAATTTTTGAATTTGGTGGCATTGCTTTCTGCGTTGCTGAGCGCCGTTGCGGTGGCGATCGCTGCGCGAGGTTTCGCAGCGCGGCATTTAGATCAATGCGCGATGCTGCGCGTGCTCGGCGTATCGCAGCGGAGCATGGCGGCGAGTTATGTGTTTGAGTTCGCAATCGTTGGTTTGGTGGCGAGCAGTCTGGGCGTGTTGTTGGGCTTTGCAGTGCATTTCGGATTTGTGATGCTGCTCGCGGGCTTGGTGGAATCTGCTTTGCCTGCGCCTTCTATTTGGCCCGTGCTCTTTGGCTTGGGCATGGGCCTCACGCTGTTGGCAGCGTTTGGGTTGCCGCCGGTATTGCAGTTAGCGCAAGTGCCACCGCTGCGCGTGATTCGGCGCGATGTGGGTGGTTTAAAGGCGGCGTCTGGCGGCGTGTTGCTGCTAGGTATTGCAGGTTTTGCAGCCCTTTTAATGGCGGCAAGCCGCGATGCCAAGCTGGGCGGTATCGCTGTGGGCGGCTTTCTAGCTGCTGTGTTGGTGTTTGCGGCTTTGAGCTATTTGGCTGTGCTCTTGTTGCGCAAAAGCGTGAATGAAACGACGGCGCCGCGTTGGTTGATTTTGGCAACTCGGCAAATTTCTGCGCGGCCTGCTTATGCGGTGGTGCAAGTGAGCGCGTTAGCCGTTGGCTTGCTGGCACTGGTTTTGCTGGTGCTCTTGCGCACTGATTTGATTTCAAGCTGGCGCAAAGCCACTCCGCCTGATGCGCCGAATCGTTTTGTGATCAACATCATGCCGGAGCAAGGTGCGGATTTTCTGAAAAACATCGAAGCTCAGGGCGTGAAGAAATACGATTATTTTCCGATGATTCGTGGCCGCTTGGTGGCGATCAATGGCAAAGCGACGACACCCGAAGACTTCACAGATGATCGCGCCAAGCGCTTGGTGGATCGGGAGTTCAATTTGTCCCATGCAGCCAAACAGCCGGTGCACAACGTTGTGACAGCCGGCAAATGGCTAGAGGAAGAAAAAGACGCTATCAGCGTGGAAGAGGGTATTGCGAAAGATCTGGGGCTGAAGATGGGCGATTCGCTCACATTTGATATTGGCGGCATTGCAGTGACGAGCAAAATCACCAGCCTGCGTAAGGTCGATTGGGGTAGCATGCGAGCCAACTTTTTCGTGATGTACACGGTGAGCCAGTTACCCGACGTTCCGGCCACCTACATGAGCGCCTTCAAAGCGCCCGATATCAAGGGGTTTGACAACGCGCTGGTGCGCCAATTCCCCAACGTGACAAATGTGGATATGAGCCTGACCATCAATCAAGTGCAGCGCGTGCTTGATCAAGTGATTCGTGCGGTGGAATTCCTCTTTGGCTTCACATTGCTTGCGGGCTTGGTGGTGCTGTTTGCTGCGGTAACGGCGACGCGCGAGGAGCGCACGCGAGAGTTTGCGATTCTTCGCGCGGTGGGTGCACGCGCGCAATTGCTGCGGCAAGTGCAGCGCGCTGAGCTCGCGGGCGTGGGCATGCTGGCGGGCGTTTTGGCGAGCATTGTGGCCGTGGTCGTGGGCTGGGCGCTGGCAAAGTATGTTTTTGAGTTCACTTGGAATGCGGCCTTTTGGGTTGTGCCTGTTTCGGGCGTGCTGGGTGCGCTCCTAGCCTTGGCAGCAGGCTGGTGGGGATTGCGCGAAGTGCTCAATACCCCAGTGATGAATACTTTGCGGCGGGCTGCTGAGTAATCCGTGCTTCGTGAAACACAGGCGACAGTCCACGGCAAAAGCGGGTTATGCTGAATCACTTTCTGCGTAGAATGCGGAAATAGAACGGTCGTGCTTTTTGCCGGCCTTCTTAAGAATTCAAACCCTCTCTGAAAGGACTGTACACATGACAGCCGAATACAAAGTTCACGGCGATGTTGCTGTGATTACCCTGAACAACCCGCCCGTGAATGGCTTGGGGCTATCGACCCGCGTGGCAATAGCCGCTGGCTTGGCCAAGGCGCAGCTCGACGCAAAGGTGAAAGCCATCGTGATCACCGGCGCTGGCAAAGCCTTCTCGGGCGGCGCTGATATCAAAGAATTTGGCACCGACCGCGCTATTGCTGAGCCCAATTTGCTCAGCTTGATTTTGAGCTGCGAGAACGCTGGCAAAGCCACTGTGGCTGCCGTGCATTCTGTGTGCATGGGCGGCGGCTTGGAGCTGGCGCTGGGCTGCCACTACCGCGTGGCTGCGCCTGGCACGAAGGTGGCGCTGCCTGAAGTCAAGCTCGGCTTGATCCCCGGCGCAGGTGGCACGCAGCGCCTGCCGCGCGTGCTCGGCGTGGAGTTTGCGCTCAACATGATCGTGAGCGGCGAGCCAGTGAATGCTGAAATGCTGGCCATGGCTCCTGGCCAAAAGCTGTTTGACAAGCTCTCCAAGAGCGCTGAGACGGTGCTCGATGAAGCCATTGAATTGGCCCGCGAAAAAGCGGCTGCGCATGCCAAAGACGGAAGCGCTTTCCCGCTGGTGCGCAACTTGCCTTGCAAACATCCGCTAGGCGATGCTTACTTTCAGTTTGCGCGCAACATGGTCAAAGGCATGGCCAAGGGCTTCCCCGCGCCGCTCAAATGCGTCGATGCTGTTGAAGCTGCCACCAAGAAGAAATTCAACGAAGGCATGGCCTTCGAGCGCGAGATTTTTATCAATCTCATCTGGTCGCCAGAAGGCCGCGCGCTGCGTCATTTGTTCTTGTCTGAGCGCGCAGCATCGAAGATTGCTGACGTGCCTGAAGATACGCCAAAGCGTGAGATCAAGAGCGTGGCCGTGATTGGCGCGGGCACCATGGGCGGCGGCATCGCCATGAACTTCTTGAACGCAGGCATCCCCGTGAAGATGCTTGAATTGAAGCAAGAAGCGCTGGATAAAGGCATCGGCATCATGCGCAAGAATTACGAAGCGCAAGTGAAAAAAGGCAAGCTCAAACAGGCCAAGCTCGACGAGCGCATGGGCATGCTGAGCACCACATTGACGTATGACGGCTTGCGCGACGCAGACCTCGTGATCGAAGCTGTGTTTGAAGACATGGGTGTGAAAGAGAAGGTGTTCAAAGAGCTGGATCGCGTGATGAAGAAGGGCGCGATTCTCGCGTCCAACACTTCGACTTTGGATGTAGACAAGATTGCCTCGTATACCAAGCGCCCGCAAGACGTGGTGGGCTTGCATTTCTTCAGCCCTGCCAATGTGATGAAGCTGCTGGAAGTGGTGCGCGGCAAAAAGACGGGCAAAGACGTGATGGCCACCGTGATGGGCGTGGCCAAGAAGATCAAGAAA
>JANMFP010000412.1:0-11923 GCA_031378135.1 Variovorax sp.
GCAGCCAAGCTCTGCGTGGTTGAGACGCCAGCCGATCAGGCCGCGCTTGAACGCACGGGGGCATACAAAGGCTATTATTTCGTGCTGATGGGCAAGATCTCTCCGCTCGATGGTGTGGGCCCTAAAGAGATTGGGGCACAAAAATTGATTGAGCGAGCGACCCAGCCGCAAGTGCAAGAGGTGATTTTGGCCACAAATTTCACTGCAGAGGGCGAGGCAACAGCGCATATTATTGGCACCTTGCTCAAAAGCCGAGGCCTGACTGTCACACGGCTTTCACGTGGCGTGCCGATTGGAAGTGAGTTGGAGTATGTGGATTTGGGCACGATTGCTCATGCCTTGGAAGATCGTCGCTAAGATTGATAGATCAGGCTTGTAGCCGGCGTAAAATATCAAGACTTTGCTCATGTATTCATAGCATTTTATAAACTGTATACAAAATAACCATTGCCCGGAGCCACTTGATGTCTTATCGTTTTACTGTCGCTTATTGGATCTTACTTTTCGCCGCATTGCTTCCGATTGCATGCGCGGGCATTGCGAAATGGGGCATGTTCAAAACGTCACGCAAGCAGGGTGGATTCGACAACCACAACCCGCGTCAGTGGCTTGAAAGTCAACAAGGCTGGCGCGCCCGCGCGCATGCTGCGCAGCAAAATACTTTTGAGGCGTTGCCGTTTTTCTTCGCAGCAGTCATCATCGCGCATCAACTCGGTGCCGGGCAAACCAAGCTGGATTTACTCTGTTTGTCTTGGTTCATGCTGCGGATTTTCTATGTGATTACTTATGTAGGCGATATGCCCACACCGCGTACCGCTGTATGGACAGGCGCGCTTGTCGTGAATGTGTTGATTTTGTTCTCAGGTTTCCGATAAAAATGTATACTTTTGTGTTACTGTATATGCTTAATGAAACCATTGTCAGTACCTGAAAACGGCAAACCACCGTCGGAAAATGAATCTATTGCACTTGTCGTGCTAAACATGTACGCTTCATCAGCGAAGCATTTGTATGCGTACTTGAGTCAAGGTGCTACTGTGAGCACCCCAGACGAACTCATCGGAGATGCCGTTGAGCTTTTTGAGAACACTCGCTTGGGTGGGCATGTGATTTGGATCAACGCCGAGGGCGTGACGAAAGATGCGCTCACCAGCCTGCAGCGACATTGGCTTCCTTTGGCTGGCAAGGCTGTGGTGCTTTCTGGGGCAGCTCAGTCCTCGGAAATCAACCCAACTTTGCAGAACTTGGTGAGCGCTAAAAGAGATAACCCAGCCTTTAAAGCAGTGATCTTGACGCAACCCAACACACCGGCAGACACCACAAGTCGGTTAATGGCTACACAAGCGCCTAACTGGCTTGGACATATCACCAAAGATTTGCATCATCCAGCAGCCTCCGCCCTCAAAACCCTTGAGCTTTTGGACTTGCATCGCATCGAAGTACCGCTATCAGGCGCAGCTCAAGACCCTCAGCCTGAGCCAATACGCAAGCTGGTAGATATTGATCTTCCAGTGGCAGATTTCAAGCCAAATGTTGAATCCACGCCGCTCAGCACGGCATCCTTACCCAAACAACCCGACCCTGAACCTGATCCTCAAGCCGATCAAGTCCTTCAACCCACCTCACCTCAAGGAACCTCTCAAATGGCAACTCTTAATGACTCTATGGCAGCATGCATGCAAATAGATGGCGCAATGGCTGCCGCATTGGTCGATTTTGGCTCTGGCATGGCTTTGGCCAAAATTGGCAGCGGCATCGACCTCGACATGGCTGCCGCAGGCAACACAGAGGTGCTCAAAGCGAAAATGAAGACTGCAGCAAGCCTTGGCATCAAAGATGCCGTTGAAGACGTACTCATCACACTCACCACCCAATACCATTTGATTCGCCCTGTACCTCACAAAGCTGGCTTGTTCATGTACCTTGTATTAGACAAAGTGAAAGGCAATTTAGCGATGGCTCGCTTCAAGCTCATGGAGATCGAAAAAGGCTTAACTGTCTGAGTTTCAAATCTCCAGCTCATTTCAACTGGTTGCATAAAAGCAATGGCGCGTCACTCTGCTTGTGTACCGCCATTGTTAAAAAGTATTGCCGCTGGCTGAGGGGTTTCCCGCTCCGCATTCTTCCCGATGTGACGGTCTTGTTTTGCAGGTAAATTAACTTGTATGACAATTAAAAAAGATCAGGGACTGAGCCAAGCGAATGCATACGCCAATGGATTTCAGCGCCGGCATCACCTGCTCGTCATGGCACGAGCCGCGGTTGCAGCTGCTGGTTTAGGGTTCGGTACATCGATGGCGCTGGAACGTAAGGCCGCGCCTCATGCAACCGCTCAAGTTGTTGCACCTGACCTTGTTTCAAGCGTCGCGCCCAAGCCAGAAAAACGCAGCATTACTGTTGCCACGACGAATCCAACAGCGCTCGCTTATTTGCCGGTGCTCGTCGCTCAATACAAAGGCTTCTTCGCTCAAAGAGGACTTCAGGTAGAAGTGAGCGAGCAACAAAGTGCTGCACGTTCGATTGCTGCCGTGGGCAATGGCAGCGCCGATGTCGTCTGCAGCTGGCTTGAGAATGTATTAAGCGCGCCGGGCAGGGCGCTCGGCCTTCAAAGCATCACTTTGCTTGGCATCACGCCGATGATGGCTTTGGGCGTACCTGCGCGGCCAGCGGCAGCATTAACCACAAGGCCAACAGTTGGGACGGCAAGCGCTGGTATGAACGCCTTGTCCCAGCTACGCGGTAAAAACATCGGTGTCGTCGCGCTCAATTCACCCACGCATACTGTTGCCCTGGTTGCTCTGCGCCGAGCAGGCCTGCGTGCGAGCGATGTGGGCTATGTGAGTGTAGGTAGCCCTGTGAGTGCTCAGGCGGCTCTGCGGTCTGGCCAGATTGATGCACTGGTGCATATGGATCCGTTCATGCTGCAGCAAGAGATGAGCGGCGAGGTGCAGATATTGTTTGATTTGCGCAGCCCACTGGCGTCTTTTGAGGTGCTAGGTATGCATCTTCCTTCTGGTTGCGTAGCCACTTCGCAAGAGTTTTTACAAAAATTTCCAGGCACCGCACAAGCTTGTAGTGATGCATTGGTGCAGGCATTGCAATGGCTGGCTCAGGCGAGCTTGCGAGATATGCTGCACTTTCAGGAAGGTTTGCCAGAGGGTTTAAGCAACATGGATGCGCAGAGCTTTGTGGCCAGCTTTGAGCGCTTGCGCTTGGCTTATTCGAGTGATGGCTTGTGTCCGCCACAACTGGCTATCAACCTGCTGCAAGCGATGCATGAGGCAGAGCCAGCTTTGCGGCTTGAAAAAATAGATGCTTTAAAAAGTATCAATAACACGCTTGCTCAGCGCAGTTTGAGCCGGATGAAAACTTAGCGTGGCGCGTAGCTGGCTGGAGGATTTGCTTTGATGCTGGCCTGGGAGCTGGTATCCACGCGCCGTGCACCATCAAAACGCTGCTGCCAATAATTCACCCGCATATCTTCCACACGAACCACGCCGCCTGAGCGAGGAGAGTGGATGAATTTATTATCCCCCACATAGATGCCTACATGGCTGAAAGCGGATTTGAGCGTGTTGAAAAACACCAAATCGCCGGGTTGAAGTTCAGATTTGTCAATCGGTTGCGTGGCAGCTGCTTGCTCGGCTGAGCGGCGTGGCAAAACAAGGCCCACCGTCTGCTCATACATCAGGCGCACAAAACCGCTGCAATCGAGGCCTTGATCAAAAGTATTGCCGCCTCGCTTGTACGGCACACCTAGAAATCCCATCGCATTGATCACCAGCTCGGAAGCTTTATTGCTCACCGCTTTACCGGCAGCATTCATCTGATCACTGATTTTGTTGATCAGGCCTTTGTCTTGGAGGAAATTGCCAATATCGTCGCTGCCAACGCCATTTATGCCAGTGCCGTTGCTGCCATTGTTTTGCGCCAAGCTGCTACTCGTGGCTACCGAAAAGGCAAGGGCGACTGCCGCACACATCAACCCATGCCGCAGCTTCGGGCTGCGGTTGAAAGATGCGATCGTGTTTGCTGACATGTTCCTATTATGTAGAAAGAGTATGAGAAGTCAAGTGAATAAACCCGTGTAAGTGATTGATTCGTTGTAAAAATATCTAGATTAAAGGCTTGTAAAAACCAGAGCTTTCTCAACGGCAGCGCCTACAATTCCAACATGGCAATTTTGCCATTCATTTCAGCCTTCTTTTGCTCTCCATCATGAGCTCTCAGCAAGTCACACCAACCAGCGATCTCGTCTTGTATCAACGCGATCCGCGCGGCGTGATCACGTTGACTTTAAATCAGCCGCAAAACTTCAACGCGCTCAGCACCGAGATGATTGCAGCGTTGCAAATCCAATTTGATGCGATTGCGCACGACGGCCAAGCGCGCGCCGTCATACTGGCGGCGAATGGCAAGGCTTTTTGCCCCGGCCACAACCTCAAAGACATGGCCGCCAACCCAAGCGAGGCCTATTACCAGCAGCTTTTTAATCAATGCAGCGTGATGATGCTGAGCATGGCCAAGCTGCCCGTGCCTGTGATTGCGCGTGTGCAAGGCATTGCCACCGCCGCCGGTTGCCAATTGGCCGCGCAATGCGATTTAGCCGTGTGTTCACCGCAAGCGCAGTTTGCAACCAGCGGCATCCATTACGGCTTATTTTGCAGCACACCTTCCGTACCGCTCACGCGCACGATTGCGCCCAAGCATGCCATGCAGATGCTGATCACCGGCGAGTTTATCGACGCGCCTACAGCGCTGCGCTATGGCTTGGTCAATGCAGTGGCTGACGACGATTCGCCAGAAGCGCTCGATGCAGAAGTTGAAAAACTTGTTGCACAAATCGTGAATAAACCGCGTGTTGCATTGCAAATAGGTAAAAAATTGGTGATGCGTCAGCAGGGCTTGAGCCTTGATGCCGCCTACGCACTTGCTGGCCAAACCATGGCCG
This sequence comes from Variovorax sp., assembly GCA_031378135.1. Lineage (GTDB taxonomy): Bacteria > Pseudomonadota > Gammaproteobacteria > Burkholderiales > Burkholderiaceae_C > JANMDU01. Next base: position 4,952 of record JANMFP010000412.1, read on the forward strand.
CAAACATGATGGATGCTGCGGCGACTGAGGGCGTTCAAGCTTTTGTAGAGAAACGTCTTCCGAGTTGGAAATCAGTATGAATCTAGGTCAACAAAACCATTTCAAAGCGCTGCTGGCGGATTTTCGCCGCAGTGATTTTGGCTACGAGCTGCTCGCACTGATTGGCTGCTTGGTAGCAGCCTGGTTTGCGGTCTATCTGCTGCGCCGCGCCTTCGCCCAAGACAAAGCGTTGGGTGCGGATTCTGTCCTGTTTGGCCGGCGCGGCATTGATGGCATCTTGTTTCCGCTGATCAGCTTGGTAGTTGTTTATACGTTGAGTGTCACGGCATACCCAGCGCCAGAGTTTGCACTGTTTCGCGTGGCAACGCTCATGTTGTGCGCGTTAGCTGCTATTCGACTGATTGCGCGAGTGGTCGCGCTGGCATATCCCGATTCCACGGCCGGGCGACTGTTGGAGCAGTTTTTCTCTTGGGCGGTATGGCTGGGTATTGTGCTGTGGCTCGCTGGCGTGCTGCCCATCGTTACCAAAGAGTTAGAGGCCATCACTTTCAGTTTGGGCAAATCCAAAGTCAGCTTGCTCGGGCTGTTTGAAGGCATCTTAGCTGCGCTCTTGGTGATTGTGCTGAGCTTGTGGGTGTCAGCTGTGATCGAGCGCCGCTTGCTCTCCGATGCGGTGAGCGATTTGTCGCTTCGCAAAGTGGCAACGAATGCGATTCGTGTGTTGTTGCTGATCGTCGGTTTGCTTTTTGCCTTGTCGGCGCTCGGCGTAGATTTAACGGCGCTTTCAGTGCTCGGCGGTGCCCTTGGCGTGGGCTTGGGCTTTGGTCTTCAAAAGCTCGCCTCCAATTACGTGAGTGGTTTTGTGATTTTGCTCGAACGCAGCCTGCGCATTGGCGACAACGTGAAGATCGACGGCTTTGAAGGCCGAGTGACGGATATCAAAACGCGCTACACCATGATTCGCTCGGTCAATGGCCGCGAAGCGATTGTGCCCAATGAAAAAGTGATTACCGAGCGCGTAGAAAATCTGTCTTTGTCTGACCCTAAAGTCTTGGTTGTGACCAATATCACCGTTGGCTACAACAGCGATGTGGCTCAGGTGCAAAGGATTCTTTGTGATTCAGCAGGCAACAGTGATCGGGTTTTGAAAGAGCCAGCGCCAGTCGCTCATCTCGCGCTGTTTGCGCCAGATGGTCTTGAATTCAGCCTGTGTTTTTGGATCAGTGATCCAGAAAACGGCCAGCTCAATGTGAAGAGCGAGGTGCATATTGCCATCTTGCATGCCTTGCGTGCTGCCCAGATTGAGATCCCGTATCCGCAGCGTGTAGTGCATATGCGTGAGCAGGGCTGATCGAATCAAATATTGATGTGGCTAGACTATACAAACGTTTTGTACCGCGAGCTATCAGTGAAGTGTGTTGTTTACTTTACATAATATACATCGTATTATTTAAATATGGTTACAGCTGATCTGTTTGGAGATGAAAAACCATGTCAAACAGCGTCTGCATGACCACTGATTCTTGATTCTTCACCATTTGCCTTTAGGCTGCTGTGCCCGGACAAACGCTGCGATGACGTCGACAGATTCTTGTCGTTTGGCGTTTTGAGCGAAGTCGATGGCTGTGAGGCCTAGATCGTTTTTGAGGCTCACATCGGCGCCTTCTTCGAGCAAGAGTTTGACGGCGCCGGTTGTGCCGTATTGGGCGGCCATCATGAGCGGCGTGGTTTTATTGGGGCTTTCTGCATCGATGTAGGCGTAGTTTTCGAGCAAGATTTTGATGAGCGTTACGTCGCCAGCGGTTGCTGCGTAATGAAGCGGTGTCCAGCCGGGTTTGTTGATGTCAGCGCCTTTTTCGATCATGGCAATGGCAAGATCAGTTTGCCCTTTGAAAACAGCCATCATCAGCGGGGTTTCACCATCGTCTGTGATGGGATTGAGGTCGATTTTGGGTGCACGGATGAGGATTCGAGCGACTTTGGGGGAAGGTTCACGCAAAGCTAAAAACAGGCCGGGAAGATTTTTGGGATCGCGTGTGTTGGGGTCAAAACCGCGCTGCAGCAAGTTTTGTATGGTTTGGGCATCGTCTGTGCGGATAGCGCTAAAAAAATCTTCGTAAGCGCCTGCCCAAGCAACATGAGTGAAAATAAATCCAATAAAAACAACACACTTTTTAAGGCTATTAAAGTAAAATCTCATGATTGGGTTCCGATTTGTTCCTGCAAAACACGCGGGAAAAGGCGGTCAAAATTATCACTGGTCGCCTGCGCTACGGCTTCGACGCTGATGCCTTTGAGCTGCGCAATTTGCTGAGCCACGAAGGGAACGTAGCTTGGGTTGTTGGTTTTACCGCGATGTGGCATGGGTGCAAGATATGGGCTATCTGTTTCAATCAAACAGCGCTCTAGCGGCACATAAGCGGCCACCTCGCGCAGCTCTTGAGCCGCTTTGAAGGTCAAAATACCTGAAAAACTGATGTAAAAATCAAGATCCAAAGCAGCTTTGGCCACGGCCATGTTTTCCGTGAAGCAATGGAAAACGCCCTTTGCTTTTGGTTGGGTATTTGCCGGGTTGCCGTTCATATCAATACCCTGCTCTGCAACACCCTGCTCTGAACTGAAACCCCCCTCTTCTTTCAAAATGGCAATCGTGTCGTCGCTCGCGGCGCGAGTATGAATGATGAGGGGCAGATCAGTTTGCCTTGCAGCGCGGATGTGCGTGCGAAAGCGCTCACGCTGCCATTGCATATCAGCCACAGTTCGCCCGCCTTTGCGGCCTGCCATGTCGTAGTAATCGAGCCCGGTTTCTCCGATAGCCACCACTTTGGGGAGCTTTGAGCGCTGCACCAAATCATCCAGCGTGGGCTCATAAATGCCTTCGTTGTCAGGATGCACGCCGACGGTGCTCCAGAAATTGCTGTATTCCTTGGCCAGGCTATGAACGTCGGGAAACTCTTCTATGGTGGTGCAAATGCACAAAGCACGGGTGACTTGCGCCTCGCGCATCGCTTGCCGAATGCTCGCGAGATTGCCGCGCAGTTCAGGGAAATTCAGGTGGCAATGGGAATCAGTAAACATGGCTAAATTTTAAGCTAAATCGGCAGGTGGCCGGCATAAAATAAGCACGGATTGCTATTTAATTGGTAGCAATCTTACCCACACTCTAGATCGTCTGAGTAGGCCGATCTGAACCCAGATGCACCCCCAAGAGCTGCTCGATCTTGATTTTGAGCAGCTTAGATTTGTCATCAGTGGGAAAGCGGATACCGATGCCTTGCGTGCGATTGCCAGCGGCTTTGGCTGGCGTGATCCAAGCTACCTTGCCCGCTATTGGATAGCGCTGCGTGTCTTCAGGTAGGGTGATGAGCACATACACGTCATCACCGAGTTTGTAATCTTTGGCAGAGGGAATGAAAATGCCCCCCTCGGTGAAAGATGAAATGTAAGCGGCGTAGAGCGCTGCTTTTTCTTTGATGGCCAACTGAATCACGCTTGGGCGCGGCGTGGTTCCAACGCCGGGAACGCCAGCGGCACCGAGTGGGGCGGATGCAGTGTTGAGTGAGCTCATACCCTAGAGTTTATACAGAGTTTGGCTTGTTGCACCATATCTTCGATGAGCAATTCCGCCTTGAAGGGATGATCGATGCGGCGGCCTAAGGCTTTGAGTTGCTCTCCCCATGCAGCAAGCGCTCGGGCAGGCGGCGGTTTGGGCAAATCCTGCTCGGCGTAAAACCGTGGCTGAGCACCCAGTTTGATCGCCCAAAGATCGTGGCAAAGCTTGTGCTGCGCATCCAATAGCTGCGCGCCTCCTAGACCCGAAACAACATCCACACGACCTTTTTGCAATGCCAATGGGAGCCCAGCCCAAATGGCGTGTGCGCCTGCAGCGATGATTTTCTCGGCATCAAGCGGGCGATTGCCGCTGGCTTGCAAGGCAGTTTTGTGCTCATCTGGCGATGCGCCAGGCACGTTTTGCGTGAGCCATGCTAAGGCTTGCTTGGCGCTAGGCTCTGCAAGCGAGAAGGCCTGGCAGCGGCTGCGAATGGTTGGCAACAGCTGGTGTGCGGCTTCTGTAGCGAGCACGAAGCGCAGACTGCCCAGCGGCTCTTCTAAAGTTTTGAGCAAGGCGTTTGCGGACGCCATATTCATAGCCTCTGCTGGAAACACCAAAATCACTTTGCCACGCCCTCGCCCGCTGGTGAGCTCAGCAAATGCCACCGCTTCGCGCACGCTCTCAATGCGGATTTCTTGCGAAGGTTTGCGTTTTTTATCGTCAATCTCTTTTTGCGCTTTTTCAGACAACGGCCAGCCGAGCTGGAGCATCAACTTCTCTGGCATGAGCACCACCAAATCGGTGTGCCCGCGCGAATGCACTTGCTGGCAACTGGCGCAACGGCCGCAGGCAGGCTCAGCTGGTGCGCGATCCGGCTTTTCGCACAGCCAAGCTTGCGCAAGCGACAGCGCGAGCTCGTATTGCCCCAAGCCCGACGGCCCATGGAGCAGCAAAGCGTGTGCTGGCAAGCTCAGCAGATGGCTGCGCTGCTCAGCTAGCCATTCGGGCAGGGCGTCAGACTTGTTGGTAAGGTGATCGGCAGTATCCACGCTCATAAATAGCCTCGCAACGCGACCGCTGCCATCACATCAGCGCGCACCTGCTCTAAGCTTTGGTTGCCGTTGATGCGCACAAAACGCTGTGGATCAGCGGCTATCCTCTTCGAGTAGCCGCTGGCTACGCGCTCAAAGAAAGCGACGTCTTGCGATTCAAATTTGTCAGGCTCGCGAGAGAGCGCAAGCCGCTGTGCGGCGATTTCAGGCGGCACCTCAAACAGCAAAGTGAGATGGGGCTGCAAAATACCTTGCGAAAGAGGTATTTTTGAGGCCAAATCGGGGGGTAGCCGGCGTATATCCTGCGCTGAGTGCTCCAGTTTTGATAGCGTCTCTGAATCAAAGCCGCGCCCCGCTCCTTGGTATGCAAAGCTGGCGTCCGTGAAGCGATCACACAGTACCACATCACCGCGTGCTAAGGCAGGCGCGATCACTTGCACGATATGCTCGCGGCGCGCTGCAAACACCAGTAAAGCCTCTGTGAGCGCATCCATCGGCTCATGCAAGATCAGTTCGCGCAATTTTTCGGAGAGTGGCGTGCCACCCGGTTCGCGCGTGAGGACAACTTGGCGCTTTGAAACAGCATCAACGCGAATTTTTTGGTCCATTGCATCCGCCAAGGCTTGGATGTGCGACGACTTTCCTGCGCCATCGATGCCTTCAAAGCTGATAAAAATACCTGTCATGAAACCAGTCCCATTTCAAAAAGGTGTCGGCGCTTGCAAAACTAGATTTTAAGCATCAGCGATTGTGGCTTATCCAAGTCAACGATGAGAAGAAAGCTCAGAAAGTGATGCCACAATGGCGCGATGACTGCAGGCTCTAAGAACAAATTTGTGCACGATTCTCAAGATTTACCACCCTCAGATGTGGCCAAAGGCTTGGCACCTGCATCCGGCGCCGATTTCGAGGATGCCGACTTCGAGGATACCGGCCCCGCTCATGCATCTGAGGTGCCTTCCATCACAGAGCCACCCTTAGGCTTGCCTGCCGGTACGCATATTCGACCTTCAGCGCCCGTGGTCAAAGTCACAGCCATGCAACCGATCATCGTGCCCATGCTGCCGGTGGGTCGCCACGGTAAGGATGGCCCGCAGTTTAAGCGGGTGTTGGTGGTGGATGACGACGCGACAGCACGGCTTTACATGCGCTCGCGGCTGATGCTCCGCGGGCATGTGCAGTTGCTCGAAGCTACCCATGGCGCGCAAGCTTTGGAATTTTTGATGACTCAGCGCTTCGATGCCGTGCTGCTTGATGTGGATATGGGCGAGCAAAACGGTTATGAGGTTTGCCGCGCCATACGGCGCCATGTGCGCATGCTGGGTGAGAAGCAGCCGCGTATTTATATGATCACCAGCCGCAACAGCTTGCTGGATAGAATGCGCGCCAAAATGGCCGGTGCCGATGCCTTTCTCTCCAAACCACCCCATCCCGGCGAGCTGGCAGAGCTACTCGCTCAGCTTTAGTTCAGTTGTTTAACCCTCAACAAAAACGTGATATTTGTCACAATCTTTGATTCAAACGTTATCATTGTTCGATGATGCAACGCGTTTATGTTCGAGTCGTCGGTTTTAGCAGTGTCGAGAGGCATGCGCTCAACACTGTGTTTCGCTTGTCGCAAGACCGCCAGTTGGCTCGCGAATGGAGCTATGAGCCTTGGCGGTCTGATTCACCTGCTGCGCCGCGTTTGGCGCTGATTGATGGCGCCAGCCCCGATGCGAGTGAGGCGCTCGCGGAGTTGGAGGCCTTAGGCGGCATCGGTATGATTTGGGTCGGCTCGATATCGCCTGCCAAAGCATGGCGCGCTTTTCAAAGGCCTATATCTTGGCCGCTGGTGCTGGCCTGCATGGATGAATATTTCACACCCGGCACCGATCGCGTTGATCTCGATTTTGGGCACGACACATGGCCCTCTGTGCTTGAATCCACAGGCGCGAATATGTTTCCCGAACACAATTTGCGCAGAGTGCTGATTGCTGATGCCGATAACGATACGCGCCTTTACCTGCGCACCAAGCTCTCCTCGTATGGCATCACGCACATTGATGAAGCAGCGAACGTGTTGGAGGCCAAAGACTATTTAGCGCCTGAACGCTTGCAGCGCATGGGCTACGATTTGGTGGTGGTTGATTTGGATTTGCCCGGTGGCGATCCATGGAGCGTGATGGCGCAGGCAGGCCACCCACGCTTGAAACTGCTGATTCAAAACCGCCTCAACTTTACATCCCGCATGAGCGCAAGGGTCAATGGTTGCACAGCCATGGGCAAACCACTTGATCCATCGCGCTTGAATGAACTTTTAGACAAAATTCAGAGGTAAATCGGCCTTTAGCCGGCATAAAACATGCATAGTTTGCTATTCTTTTT
>JANMFP010000432.1:0-6089 GCA_031378135.1 Variovorax sp.
GGCGCAGCCGAGGCAGTTTTACTATTATTTTGATAGCTGTTTGCGCTTGTTTGATGCCGGCCAGATGCCGATTTAGCTTCCAAACCACCTTTTAATTTACTGGACACAGCGCCCAGCAAGGCTTGCGTCTCTTCTATCGCCTCGGGCTCGCCTGCATCTTGCTCTAGCAGCTCAACATCTGCTTGATCACCGCTGTTATCAAAGGAATTGGAGGCCGTGCTCTTGCGGCCTGCTCGCGGGGAGCGCGCCGGCGCGTCGTAAGCATCGGCGGAGAGCAAAGCGGCGCGTTGGTTGGGTGCGGGAGGCAGAGGCATAGTAGGTACAGCTCTTGGGTGGGGTTGATGAAAAGATGGCATGAAAAGATGCTGCTGACTCGCACACAACCCTGTGCGGAAAACAAAAAAGCCACCCGGCAACCCGTGTGGCTTCGTTGGCATATCCAGCAGCGACAGGGCACAATAATGTTGTGTTAACCCAAGTCAGTATCAAATTCATAGCACCACTATACACGCGCTATGCGTCAGTGCAAAGAGAATATTTTTTGCAAGGCGGTACGCTAGCAAAAAGTGAGCAGCGACAAACACTTAGCCGCTTGGAGGGCTACAAATCAAATTGCTTCAAGCCGCTTTTTTCAGCGCTTTCACCGCTTTGAGCACTTCTTCCACATGGCCGGGCACTTTGAGGCCGCGCCATTCTTGCTTTAAGAGGCCATCCGCGCCCACCAAAAAGGTGCTGCGCTCGATACCTTTGACTTTTTTGCCATACATGATCTTGTTTTTCACCACGCCGAAACCGTGGCAAAGTTTTTCTTCCGTATCAGCAATCAACTCAAAAGGCAACTCCAGCTTGGCTTTGAATTCATCGTGCGATTTCATGTTGTCGCGGCTCACGCCGAACACAATAGCGCCTGCTTTGACGAAATCTTTGTTTTTATCCCGAAATTGCATGGCTTCGGTCGTGCAGCCTGGTGTGTTGTCTTTGGGGTAGAAATACAACACCATCATTTGGCCATTGTGGCTCTGGTTGGTGACTTTGATGCCCCCAGTTGCGTTTGCTTCGAATTCAAAGAGGGGTTTGTTTACAACGACAGCCATGAAATTACTCGCATCTAAGCCGTGCCTCCGAGGAGCCGGCTGGTATTCTGGAACAACTCAGTATTTTAACCGTTTTCCGCTGGCTCGGGCAAGCCAAGCGGCTCTGGATCTGTACGCATACGCCAGCCATAAATGCGCATCGCGGCCTCTTCAATACCGATTCTTTTAAGTGCAGAAAACAGCTGCACTGAGCCGCCCGCGGTTTGCAGTTTGGCAATCGACAAGGCTTTAGAGGCATCCGTTTTGTTCAATTTATCGGCCTTGGTGAGCAGTACCACGAATTCCAGCCCCGCCTCCACGCGGGTGCGAATGACGTCAAGCAAGCTTTCATCCAAATCCGTGAGGCCATGGCGCGAATCAGCAAGCATCACCACGGCTTTGAGCTGCTGTCGGCTGACCAAATAATTGGCCATGACTTGTTGCCAACGTGCTTTCGATTGTTTATCGACCGCAGCGTAACCGTAACCGGGCAAATCACACAACACTAAATCCGTGCCGCCCTGTTTGCCGACAGAGAACATATTGATATGCTGCGTACGCCCCGGGGTTTTGGAGGCGTAGGCGAGCTGGCGCTGCTGGCAAAGCGTGTTGATGCAGGTGGATTTGCCGGCGTTGGAACGCCCCACAAAAGCCACTTCTGGATACTCATGCGAAGGCAACTGAAAAAGCTGTGCTGATGTCGTTAAAAAGCGGGTGGTGTGTAGCCAAGAGAGCGCGATTTTCCCCTCTGCGCTGCTGCCCGCTACAGCCTTGGATGCCTCCGTGGCAGCGCGGGAACGTGGTGTGCTGCGGCGATAGCTCGGCGGGATAACTTTGGCCTTTGGCCCCAGCCTAGGCCCCAGCTTGGGGGCTGTTTTACCCCCCAGTTTGGGCGGATTGGCGGGAAGGATTGGAGTTTCAGTCATCCGCCATTGTAAAATCTACTCTTGCTAGAAATCGTTAAATTTGAATCGTTAATTTTGAGTTCACTATGAAATTACTCGCCAGCCTGTTGCTGACTGCACTTTTCTCCGCTTCTGTGGTTGCCGCAGACACTAAACCTGCTGGCCCAAAAATCGATGCCACTGCTGGTGCAGCCAAATACGCGGCCGTGTGCGCCTCTTGCCATGGCGCAGATGGCAACTCTGGCTCGCCAGAGAATCCCAAGCTTGCTGGCCAGCATCCAGAGTATTTGGCCAAGCAACTGGCTGAATTCAAAAGCGGCAAACGTAAAAACGCCATCATGCAAGGCTTCGCTTCTACTTTGAGCGATGAAGACATGCGCAACATTGCTGCATGGGCTTCCCAGCAAAAAGCCAAACCCGGCTTCGCAAAAGACAAAGCCTTGGTCGCTGCAGGTGAACGGATTTACAAAGGTGGCATTGCAGACCGTCAGATTGCAGCCTGCGCTGGCTGCCACAGCCCAACAGGTGCTGGTATTCCCTCGCAAAATCCGCGCTTGGCTGGACAGCATGCCGACTACATCACTTCATCACTCAAGGCCTACCGAGATGGCGGCCGCACCAACAACGCCATCATGACGGGCGTCGCAGCCAAGCTCAATGATCGTGAGATCAAAGCCGTTTCGGATTACATTGCTGGCCTGCGCTGAGCCAATCGACTGAACCTTTTGAGCTGAAAGAGCTCAATAAAAGCGGGTTTCTCAGCAGAGAACCCGCTTTTTTTACGTCTGTTTGAGACAATACGCATTACACGAAATAAAGCTGAATACGATGTCTGTTTCCACTCACGGCATGCGCCTGAAAACGCCCTCCCTCGCATTGCGCGCTGCAGTCGAGTTGCTCTCCAGCATGCGCTTTTCTATTTCGTTACTGACCGTGATTTGCATTGCTTCGGTGATCGGCACAGTGCTCAAGCAAGGCGAACCACTCACGAATTACGTCAATCAATTTGGCCCGTTTTGGGCAGACGTGTTCGGCGCGATCAATCTGAACACGGTTTACAGCGCTTGGTGGTTCATGCTGATTTTGGCGTTTTTGGTGATTTCTACGTCGCTTTGTATTTCGCGCAACACGCCGAAAATCATGGCTGATTTAAAAATTTACAAAGAAGGCATGCGCGAGCAGAGCCTGCAAGCTTTTGGGCACAAAGCAAATGCTGCCCTGGCTGAGTCTTCGACGGTTGCTGCAGACCGAATCGCCCGCCAGCTCTCCGGCAGCGGCTGGAAGGTGAAATTACAGCAGCGCGACAATGGCTTGATGATCGCAGCTAAAGCCGGCAGCGCTAATAAGCTCGGCTACATCGCGGCGCACAGCGCGATTGTGCTGGTCTGTATCGGCGGTTTGCTCGATGGTGATTTGTTTGTGCGCATGCAGCAGTGGTTTGGCGGGAAGACCATTTTTACGGGCGGCGGCATGGTGGCTGAAGTGCCCGCACAGCACCGTCTGCCGCCATCCAATCCTGCTTTCCGCGGGAATATGTTTGTCAGCGAAGGCACGAGCGCATCAACTGCGATTTTGAATCAAAGCGGCGGTGTGTTGTTACAAGATTTGCCGTTCTCGATTGAACTCAAAAAATTCATCGTGGAATACTACTCTACGGGCATGCCCAAGCTATTTGCCAGCGAGATCATCATTCACGACAAAGAAACGGGCGAGAAGAAAGAAGCTCGCGTGGAAGTGAACCACCCTGCGCGGCATCGCGGTATCGAGATTTATCAATCGAGCTTTGACGATGGTGGATCGAGTGTCAAGTTGCAAGCCGTGCCGCTCGTTGCCGGTGGAAAAGCGTTTAGCGTGGAAGGCGCGATCGGCGGGCAATCACAACTGACCAAAGGCGAAACAGCAGCCGACAAAATGACGCTGGAGTACACCGGCCTGCGTGTGATCAATGTCGAGAATTTCAGCGGGAACAGCGCCTCAGCTACCGATGTGCGAAAAGTCGATCTACGGTCTTCTATCGACAGCAGTCTAGGTGCCGCCAACAAGCTTGGCAAAGACAAAGGCCTGCGCAATGTTGGCCCGAGTGTGTCCTACAAACTGCGTGATGCAGCTGGGCAAGCCACGGAATTTAACAATTACATGCTTCCCGTGATCTTGGAGCCCAATGAAAAAGGCGAAGGCTTGCCTGTGTATCTCTGGGGCATGCGCACCAACCCGAACGACAGCTACTCCTATCTTCGCGTCCCAGCAGATGATCAAGGCAGCCCAGATGGATTTTCACGGTTGAAGCTTGCCCTCGCAGAATCCTCCATGCGTGAGGAAGCCGTGAAACGCTACGTGGCTAAAGCCGTTGACCCTACGAAGCCAGAAATGGCGCAGCAGCTTAGTATTTCTGCAGGCCGTGCACTGAATTTGTTTGCTGGCGCTGAAAAGATGAACGACAAACCCGTCGCTGGCTTGCAGAGCATTGCGGATTTTATGGAGAGCGCCGTGCCACCTGCCGAGCGCGAAAAAGCGGGCGAGGTGTTGGTGCGAATTTTAAATGGCGTGTTATTTGAGCTCACGCAAATCTCTCGCGAAAAAGCTGGCCTTAAACCACTTGAGCCCGATGAGAAAACGCAAGCTTTTATGGCGCAAGCAGTGGTGGCACTGTCGGATTCTTTTTTATATCCCGCGCCTTTCTCGTTCACGCTCAAAGAGTTCAATCAAGTGCAAGCCAGCATTTTTCAGCTGGCCCGCGCACCTGGCAAATGGGTGGTTTACACCGGCTGCTTGTTTTTGATCTTGGGCGTATTCGCTATGCTCTATGTGCGCGAGCGCCGTTTGTGGGTATGGGTGACGCAGGATGGAGAAACTTCCAAAGCGCAAATGGCACTATCGACCAATCGCAAAACAATGGATGGCGACAAGGAGTTTGAAATGTTAAAAACCAAGTTGTTAGGCAATGCCGCATGAATACCGCGACCACAGTAAACACAATCAGCACCGTCAATTACAACGAGAGTTACTGGAGCAAACGCAACTGGGGCGATTGGCTGTTCGCCCTGCTCGTGCTCGCAGGCGTGGGTTATGCCTTCGTACGCCATTCAGCTTCGATGGATATTTATGAAAAATGGATCTTGGTCGGCCTTGCACCTTGCGTGATTTGGCTCGGCTGGTTTTGGCGGCCTCTGCGCACGCTGGCCGTGATCGTCGCTTTCTTTTCCCTTCTGGCAATTGCAAGTTACCAAAAAGATTTAGCGCGCGCCGAGACGGTGTTTTGGCTCAAGTATTTCCTCTCCAGCCAATCCGCGATTTTATGGATGAGCGTGCTGTTTTTTATGAGCACAGCCTTTTATTGGATGGGCGTATTCAGCAAATCGCCTACGGCAGCGTTTGAAGGCTTGGGCTCGAAGCTGGCTTGGGCCGGTGTGACGATGGCACTCATTGGCACCATGGTGCGCTGGCACGAAAGCCATTTGCTCGGGCCCGATATTGGCCACATTCCGGTGAGCAATTTGTATGAAGTGTTCGTGCTGTTTTGCTGGATGACCACGCTGTTTTATTTGTATTACGAAGAGCAGTACGAAACCAAGGCGCTTGGCGCATTTGTCATGCTCGTGATCAGCGCGGCTGTGGGCTTCTTGCTTTGGTATGCGCTGGTGCGCGGTGCGCATGAAATTCAGCCGCTGGTGCCTGCGCTCAAAAGCTGGTGGATGAAGCTGCATGTGCCCGCCAATTTCGTGGGGTACGGCACGTTTGCACTCGCAGCTATGGTGGCCTTCGCGTATCTCATCAAGCAGCAAGCCACGGAGACGAAATGGTACAAGCTCGCGCCGCTGTGGTTGCTAGGCGTAGTGCTTTGCTTTGAGCCGATCGTATTTCGCAAATCTCCAACGGGCGGCATGAGCAATTATTGGGCGGTGTATTTCGGCATCTCAGCGCTCATCGTCGGTGGCATCTTGCTGGCTCGCAAGCAAATCGCAGCCAAGCTGCCCTCGTATGAAATTCTCGACGATGTGATGTACAAATCCATCGCGGTGGGCTTTGCTTTCTTTACCATCGCCACTGTGCTCGGTGCGCTCTGGGCCGCAGAAGCTTGGGGCGGCTATTGGAGCTGGGATCCGAAAGAAAC
>JANMFP010000462.1:0-2333 GCA_031378135.1 Variovorax sp.
AAAACGTCGTTTCGCTGCAATCGCAGGGCACCTTAGAGGTGCAGCAAGATTTGCTCTCGATCAGCATGAACAGCACGAAAGAGGGCACGGATGCAGCCACGGTGCAAACCCAGCTCAAAGCTGCGCTGGATGCGGCATTAACAGAGGCGAAGAAGGTGGCGCAGCCCGGCCAGCTTGATGTGCGCACGGGCGCTTTCTCGCTGTATCCGCGCTATGGCCGCGATGGCAAGATCACGGGCTGGCAGGGCACGACGGAATTGGTGTTAGAAGGCCGCGATTTCGCCCGCATCAGCACGCTCGCCGGCAAGATCAACACGCTGACTTTGGGCAATGTGAGCTTTGGGCTTTCGCGCGAGGCACGTGCGCGCGTGGAAGGCGAGGTGACAGCGCAGGCGATTGATCGCTTCAAAGCGAAGGCGCAAGAGATCAGCAAGGGTTTCGGTTTTGCGGGCTATAGCATTCGCGAAGTGAATGTGCAGGCCAACGATCAAGGCTTTCAGCAGCCGCGTGGCCGGATGGAAATGATGCAGGCCAAATCGATGTCTGCGGATACGGCAGTGCCGGTGGAAGCAGGGCGCAGCACGGTGGTTGTGAATGTGTCTGGTGCGGTGCAGATGAAGTGATTTTTATGGCCTTTTAAGTGGGTGGCCGGCGTATTTATTGCGTGGGTTGCTATTTAATTTGTAGCGTTCGTTGCATTGCGTTTTGATGCGTCGGTCTCGGCTGCGCTTGGGTTATTCCCCTCCGCGGCTGTCCTCCTTCGGGCTTTGCCCGAATTCCCCCTTTATGCCGCTGCGGTGAACAACCCAACCGCAGCCGAGGCCTGTTAGCAAACTTGAGAGCTTTGTTCGCCCACGGTAACTACTTCAAAGATGATAGCGCGCTGAGAGTGGAACTACGCAGGCCATCGCGTGCTCAAAACACAGAACGCCAAAAACAAAACCGCTGTAAGCGACCGTTCAGTCACGCGCAAGCTCCCGTTGGTTTCACGTCAGCGCAAACCAAGAGCCGTTTTGCACAATACATTTGCGCTTAATTTTGGGCCAACACATAACGGAGATAACAGACATGGCTGCTGACATGACGAATAACGTGCGGGAGCGATCCCGCCCGATGACGCAAGAAGAGAAAAAGGTGATTGCCGCCTCTTCTGCGGGTACTATTTTTGAGTGGTACGACTTTTACCTCTATGGCGCGCTCGCCGCCATCATTGGCGCGCAATTCTTTACCGCCTTCCCAGAGAACACACGTAACGTGTTTGCGCTCTTGGCCTTCGCCGCCGGCTTCATTGTGCGCCCCTTCGGCGCACTCGTCTTCGGCATGCTGGGCGACATGATTGGCCGCAAATACACCTTCCTGATGACGATCGTCATCATGGGCGTATCGACCTTCTTGGTTGGCGTTTTGCCCAATTACGAAAGCTGGGGCACGGCTGCTCCCATCATCTTGATCTTGCTTCGCATGGCGCAAGGTTTGGCGCTCGGTGGTGAGTATGGCGGCGCAGCGATTTATGTGGCCGAGCACGCTCCTGCCAATCAGCGCGGCTACTTCACGGCCTTCATTCAAACCACAGCCACCTTGGGCTTGCTGCTCTCTCTGATTGTGATTTTGTCTGTGCAAGGCTATGTGAACGGCAACTATCCTGATGTGCCGCTCATGAAAGACGGCATTGCTGTATTGCTCGCAGATGGCAAGCCAAGCATGGTCAAAGCGTTTAATGCTTGGGGCTGGCGCGTTCCCTTCATTGGCTCGATCTTCTTGCTCGCGATTTCGCTCTACATCCGTTTGCAGATGAACGAGAGCCCGGCTTTCAAGAAAATGAAAGAAGAAGGCCGCACGTCTAAAGCGCCGCTGTCTGAAGCTTTCGGCAACTGGAAAAACGGCAAGATCGCACTCATTGCTTTGCTCGGCCTCGTCGCTGGTCAAGCGGTGGTTTGGTACACCGGCCAGTTCTACGCGCTCTTCTTCATGCAAAACGTGATCAAGATCGACAGTTTCACCGCTAACGTCATGGTGGCTTGGTCGTTGATTCTGGGTACTGGTGGCTTCCTGTTCTTCGGCTCGCTCTCAGACCGCATCGGCCGCAAGCCGATCATCTTGGTAGGCTGCTTGCTGGCTGCGATCACTTTCCTGCCGGTGTTTAATCTGCTCACCAAGACCGCTAACCCAGCGATCTATGCAGCACACCAGACACCGGTTTCTGTCAAGGTGTTTGCCGAAGACTGTTCGTTCCAGTTCAACCCAACCGGCACGGTGAAATTCAGCTCGTCTTGCGATATTGCTAAGGCGCAACTGGCTCGCACCTCGGTGAACTATTCAACAATAGAAGGCGC
>JANMFP010000492.1:0-11253 GCA_031378135.1 Variovorax sp.
GTTGGCCACGCAGATGAAGGCGCGCGGCGAGCAAGGCTCACTTCTCTCGCTCATTTGCGATGCGGGCGAACGCTATTTGCCCACGTATCACAACGATGCTTGGGTGAGCGACTGCATGGGCGATTGCCAAGAGGCGCAGACGAGCCTGCAAGCCATGTTGTGATGCCCGAGCAAGCCAGTGCTTGAGACTCAGGCAAGCCTTCGGTGTCATGAGAAAATCTATCCATGACACGCGACTACAAAATAGCCCCCTCCATCCTCTCCGCTGATTTCGCTCGACTTGGCGATGAAGTGAAAAACGTCCTTGCTGCCGGCGCAGATTGGATTCACTTCGACGTGATGGACAACCATTACGTGCCCAACCTCACCTTCGGCCCGATGATTTGCCAAGCGATTAAGCCGCATGCCACCAAGCCAGATGGCAGCAAGGCGCTGATGGATGTGCATTTGATGGTTGAGCCGGTGGATGCATTGGCCGAGAGCTTTGCCGCAGGAGGCGCAGATTTGATTAGCTTCCATCCCGATGCGAGCCGCCATGTGCACCGCAGCATTCAAGCGATCAAATCTAAGGGCTGCCAAGTCGGGCTGGTGTTCAACCCGGCTTCTGAATTGGATGTGCTCGATTGGGTGATTGAGGATATTGACCTGATCATGCTCATGAGCGTGAACCCCGGCTTCGGCGGGCAGAGCTTTATTGACAGCACCTTGCGCAAGTTAGAAGTGGTGCGCAAGCGGATTGATGCGAGTGGCAAGAAGATTTATTTGGAAGTCGATGGCGGCATCAAGCCCGAGAACATTCGCCGCGTGGCAGATGCGGGAGCAGATGCGTTTGTGGCGGGCAGCGCGATTTTTGGCAAGCCGGATTACAAGGCGGTGATTGACAGCATGCGCGCAGCGTTGCGTTAAGCATGCTGAACAATATTCAAGCCGTGATCGTTGATCTCGACGGCACGATGGTCGATACGCTGGGCGATTTTGAGGTGGCGCTCAATCGCATGTTGGCGGATTTTGAGTTGCCTTCAGTGGATCGCACTTTCATTGAAGCCACGGTAGGCAAAGGCAGCGAGCATTTGATCCGCTGCACAATGGATCATGTGCAGAATTTTAAGCAAAATCAGCCTGTAGCCGGCATAAAGTATACGCAGAGTGCTGTGAAATTCATAGTATTTGAAGAGGCTTGGCAAAGCTATCAGGCGCATTATTTAGCCGTCAACGGATCCGCCAGCGAGGTGTATCCCGGTGTCGTGGAGGGTTTGACAGGCCTACAAGTACGCGGGCTCAGAATAGCCTGCTTGACCAACAAACCGCTGTCTTTTGCCAAACCATTGCTCAAGCTCAAAGGCTTGGATATTTTTTTCAGCCACGTGTTTGGCGGCGACTCGTTTGAGAAGAAAAAACCTGACCCGCTACCGCTGCTCAAAGCCTGTGAAGCACTAGGCACTTTGCCGCAGCACACCCTCATGATCGGCGACAGCAGCAACGACGCTCTTGCAGCGCATGCCGCTGGCTGCCCTATCGTCCTCATGACTTATGGCTACAACCATGGCCAAGACATTCGCCTCACGCCAGCGCTCGCCTATTTGGATCGACTCGATCGTGTCGCAGGCTTGCTCAGGGCGTCTTCAAACTAAAAAGCCCGCTGCGTCAGGGACTGCAGCGGGCTTTGAATCAGTAAAAACCGATCAGTTGATATTGGTATTGGCTGTGGTTTGCTCGCCGAGCAATGCTTTGCGCAATTCATTGTCGACCGGCTTGGGGCCAAACCAGATTTTCAGCATCAAGGATTGAAATTCTGCTTCCTTGAAAGCATCTCCCAAGGGCTTGCCTTTGTGTGAAACGACCAAGCCAGAATTGGGCACGAAATCCAAAATGATGACATCGCCTTTGGCAAATTGCTTGGCATCCGCAAAGATTTGACCCATGCGAACCACTGAATTGATCGACTTCGAAAACTCCTCGCGGGTGGCGTTGTCTTCCATCGCACGGGTAAACAGCTTGCCGAATTCATCGCCCTTCACATCGCGCAAGGCCACCATTTGCAGACGCTTGACGCCCGGCTTGAGCACCTCCTCGTTTTTCGTCATCTTGGTCGGGGTGTATAAGCCCGCAGCGTAGACGCGAAAAATCGCTCGGATACGTAAACCCACGCCATTGAGTTGAAGCTTTTGACCACCCACTGTGGCCTCGGACTCAAACTTCACGCCGCCCAGCGTCGTCTGCGCGAGCACGGGCGCACTGACACAGGCCGCCAAGGTGGCGATAGCGGCGAATCCCCAATTCAAAAACAACTTGCGATGCATAGCCTAGTCTCCTTCATAAAAATAGCACGACCGTGCTAACGTCATCAGTATCGCGGAAACGACAGTTTTTGCCTTTCGGATTTACCCTGTATGAAACATGAATGAACGGCTACAAAAGCGTCTGCTACACTTTATGCATGTTTAACATCAGCTTTCCAGCCTTATCTGCACACACGGCTTGCCGCCGCGCTGCTGCTTGGCGGGGGGCTTGGTTGTGGCGTCAGCCAGCCAACTGATACAGGGTTTGTGCGGCGCTCCAGGAGTCTGAGCCGCATCCGTGGTGTCCTCGTGGGATGCCGAATGTGTTGAACAACAATGGTGCTGCGTTTGATTTCTTGCCAAGCAGCCGTGGAGATTCCCCGTCATGATGACCGAACTTGAATTCAAATCCTTGCGCGATGCGGGCTACAACCGTATTCCTTTGGTGGCTGAGGCGTTTGCCGATTTAGAAACGCCGCTCTCGCTTTACCTCAAACTCGCCCACGGCAAAGCACAAGGCAATTACAGCTTCTTGCTCGAATCCGTCGTCGGCGGCGAGCGCTTTGGCCGCTACAGCTTCATCGGCCTGCCCGCGCGCACGCATCTGCGCGCCAGCGGCTTTGGCGCAGCATCTCAAACCGAAGTCGTTACCGACGGCAAAGTCGTCGAGACGATTCCCGGCAACCCGCTCGACGCGATTGCAGCCTTCCAATCCCGTTTCAAGGTAGCGCTGCGCCCCGGCCTGCCGCGCTTTTGCGGCGGCTTGGCAGGTTACTTCGGCTACGACACCGTGCGCTACATCGAGAAAAAGCTAGAAAATTCTTGCCCGCCAGACACGCTCGGCCTGCCTGACATCATGCTCTTGCTGACCGAAGAGCTGGCCGTGATTGACAACCTCTCGGGCAAGCTTTACTTGATCGTTTACGCCGATCCATCGCAAACTGAAGCCTATGCAAATGCCAAGAAGCGTTTGCGAGAACTCAAAGATCAATTGCGCTACAGCGTGACTGCTCCGGTAGTGAAAGCCTCGCAGGATTATCCGATTGAGCGTGAGTTTGCCAAAGCCGATTATTTGAAAGCTGTAGACCGCGCTAAAGAGCTGATCGAGGCCGGCGATTTCATGCAAGTGCAAGTTGGCCAGCGCCTCAAGAAACGATACACGGAATCCCCGCTCTCGCTGTATCGCGCCCTGCGCTCGCTCAATCCATCGCCATACATGTATTTTTACAACATGGGCGATTTCCATATTGTTGGCGCATCGCCAGAAATCTTGGTGCGCCATGAGCACACAGCAGAAGGCCAAAAAATCACCATCCGCCCACTCGCAGGCACACGCCCCCGCGCAAGCTCACCTGAAGCAGATATTGCTGTAGAGCAAGAGCTCATCAACGACCCCAAAGAGCGCGCCGAACATGTGATGCTGATCGACCTCGCCCGCAACGACATTGGCCGCATCGCCAAAACAGGCAGCGTGAAAGTGACAGAAGCTTTCTCGGTAGAGCGCTACAGCCATGTGATGCATATCGTGAGCAACGTCGAAGGTATCTTGAAAGACGGCATGACACAAGCCGACGTGCTACGCGCCACCTTCCCCGCTGGCACGCTCACGGGCGCACCCAAAGTGCATGCGATGGAGCTCATCGACCAACTTGAGCCTACAAAGCGCGGCATCTACGGCGGAGCATGTGGGTATTTAAGCTTCGCAGGCGACATGGACGTAGCGATAGCCATCCGCACCGGCATCGTCAAAGACGGCATGCTCTATGTGCAGGCCGCAGCCGGCGTGGTGGCAGATTCTGTGCCTGAATTAGAGTGGAAAGAAACAGAGGCCAAGGCGCGCGCTTTGCTGCGGGCTTCTGAATTGGTTGAGGAAGGGTTGGAATGAATACCAATACCGAATATCCGGACGCAGAAGACGCAAAGCTTACGCAGAAGACGCAAAAGGAATACCAAAACGTGGAGAACGACTTTTCTCATGATGTGATCGGTGCTGCCATTGAAGTGCAGCGCGTATTGGGTG
This sequence comes from Variovorax sp., assembly GCA_031378135.1. Classification (GTDB taxonomy): domain Bacteria; phylum Pseudomonadota; class Gammaproteobacteria; order Burkholderiales; family Burkholderiaceae_C; genus JANMDU01. The sequence goes on from JANMFP010000492.1 coordinate 4,300, forward strand.
TCGGCTTGTTAGAGAGTGCTTACGCTGCTGCTTTTGCCATTGAACTGAAAGAGCGCGAGCTGTTTTTTGAGCGTGAAGTGTCTATTGCTGCTTCCTACAAAGGCTATTCTCTAGGTCAGGTTTATCGCGCAGATTTCATTGTGGAGGAGTCCGTCATCGTTGAACTAAAAGCCACAGATACGCTGACTGAGCTACATCGAGCGCAGTTACTTTCCTATCTGCGCTTATCAGGCTTAAAGCTGGGCTTGCTCATCAACTTCAACGGTTTCCCTGTCGTCAAAAATATCCACAGATTGGTCAACAAACTATGAACTATTTTTTGTATTCCTTTTGCGTCTTTTGCGTAACCTTTGCGTCTTCTGCGTCCGGAGGTTCGTATTTGAATCTATCCCGGCCAAGGAGCACAAAATGAAATTGCTCATGATCGACAACTACGACAGCTTCACCTATAACATCGTCCAGTACTTTGGCGAGCTAGGTGCGGAGGTGACTACTTTGCGCAACGACGTAGTAACTGTCCAAGAGTTGGATGCAATGTTCCAACGTGGCGAGTTTGACCGCCTCTGCATATCCCCCGGCCCCTGCTCGCCCAAAGAAGCAGGCATTTCTGTGGCCGCCATTGAGCACTTCAAAGGCAAACTCCCCATCCTCGGCGTATGCCTCGGCCATCAAGCCATTGGCCAAGCATTCGGTGGCAACATCATCAGAGCGCAAGAGCTGATGCATGGCAAGACGAGTGTGATCACGACAACGCAGGAAGGCGTGTTCAAAGATTTGCCCAAAACTTTCACGGTCAACCGCTACCATTCCCTCGCCATTGAACGTAGCACCTGCCCTTCAGCCCTCGTCATCACCGCGCAAACGGATGACGGCGAGATCATGGGCGTGCGCCACGGCGATTATGCGCATGAGGTACGGATTGAAGGCGTGCAGTTTCATCCCGAGAGCATTCTTACTGAGCATGGCCATGCGATGCTGAAGAACTTTTTACTATGATTTCAACAGCACTCTTCGCAGTATTTATGCCGGCCAGTGATCTAAAACATCTTAAAAATGTCTTTATTCAAGGCTTCTGGACGAATGCACTCAATCCCAAAGTCGCGCTGTTCTTCTTAGCCTTCCTACCGCAATTCATCAGCCCCCAAGCCGCGCAACCCTCTCTCGCATTCACGGTGCTTGGGCTTTTCTTCATTCTCAATTCAGTTCCGATCAACCTCGGCTACGTGTTGCTGGCCTCGTGGGTGAGCCGGCGCATGAATGTTGCCAAACGTGCCATGCTTTGGCTCGAACGCGCAGCCGGCGTGATGTTCATCGGCTTTGGTGTCAAACTTGCACTGAGTGAAAAGTAAAGGCGTTCCATGCAAACTGTTGACCTGCGCAGCGACACCGTCACCCAGCCTACGCCGGCCATGCGCGAAGCGATGTTGGCAGCAAAGCTTGGCGATGATGTGTTTGGCGATGACCCGAGCGTGAATGCGCTGCAAGAGAAGATTGCGGCCATGCTAGGTTTTGAAGCCGCGCTCTTCATGCCCACGGGTACGCAAAGCAATCTGGCTGCCATCATGTCGCACTGCGGGCGCGGTGATGAATACCTTGTGGGGCAGATGGCGCATACCTTTCGCTGGGAAGGCGGCGGCGCAGCGGTGCTGGGTAGTGTGCAGCCGCAACCCATCGCACACGCAGCCGATGGCTCGCTGCCGCTGGCCGAAATTGAAGCGAACATCAAGCCAGACGATGCACACTTCGCGCGCACGCGCTTGCTCTGCTTGGAGAACACGATTGGCGGCAAGCTATTACCGCTGGAGTATGTGAAAGCAGCCACGCAACTGGCTAGAAGCAAAGGCCTCACCACGCATTTAGATGGCGCACGCCTTTTCAACGCTGCAACCGCTCAAGCCATGCTTTTGAAGCCAAATGAGCAGTTAGCCGGCATATATCCTGCGCAGTATGCTATCAATATCGAAGCGAAGAGAATTGCTGAGAATTTCGATTCAGTCAGCGTCTGCTTCAGCAAAGGATTGGGCGCACCCGTTGGCTCTGCTCTTTGTGGCAGCAAAGCACTGATCAAAAAAGCGCATCGCATCCGCAAGATGACGGGCGGTGGTATGCGCCAAGCAGGCATGCTAGCTGCAGCAGCAATCTATGCTTTGGATCATCATGTAGAACGACTCGCACAAGATCACGCGCTGGCCAAACGCTTAGGTGATGCTTTGGCGAAGATTGACGGCTTGGTGGTTGATCCTGTGCACAGCAATATCGTCTTTGTTGATGTGCGCGAACCTTTGAAGGCCAAAGCTGCTGGCTTGATTGATCACCTCAAAGCGCATGGCGTCTTGGCGACTGGCTTATATCGGCTGCGCTTCGTGACGCATTTAGATGTGGATGCACATGGCGTGGATCGGGCGATTGCTGTGATTCAAGATTATTTCAAGATCTAAGAGAAGAAAATTCCGGACGCAGAAGACGCAAAGGTTACGCAGAGGACGCAGAAAAGACAAATGCAAGAGAATTCAAAATCAGAAACTTCGCTTAGCAGTAAGAAATAATCTTCGCACTCATAGTTTAGGTATTCTTTTGCGTCCTCTGCGTAACCTTTGCGTCTTCTGCGTCCGGTATTTGTATTTGTATTTGACTCACCAACTCATTAGAAAAGAGACGCATCATGCCCATCACACCCCAAGAAGCCCTGCAACGAACCATCGAGCACCGCGAGATTTTTCATGACGAGATGCTCAGCGTCGTGCGCAAGATCATGAGCGGCGAGATGAGCCCTGTGATGATGGCTGCCCTCATTACCGGCCTGCGCGTGAAGAAAGAGACCATTGGCGAGATCACCGCCGCGGCACAAGTGATGCGCGAGTTTTCTACCAAGGTGAATGTGGCCGATAAAAAGCACTTAGTGGATATCGTTGGCACAGGCGGCGATGGCTCTCATACTTTCAATATTTCCACCTGCTCGATGTTCGTTGCCGCAGCAGCGGGTGCGAAGGTGAGCAAGCATGGTGGGCGCAGCGTGAGCAGCAAATCAGGCAGTGCCGATGTGCTCGAAACGTTGGGCGTCAACATCAACTTGAAGCCCGAGCAAATCGCGCAATGCATTCACGACGTCGGCATCGGCTTCATGTTTGCGCCCAACCATCACACCGCCATGAAGCACGTTGCCCCGATCCGCAAAGAGCTGGGCGTGCGCACCATCTTCAACATCCTCGGGCCACTGACCAACCCCGCCAGCGCCCCCAACATCCTCATGGGCGTGTTCCACCCCGATCTGGTGGGCATCCAAGTGCGCGCGCTCCAGCGCCTAGGTGCAGAGCACGCACTCGTGGTGTATGGCCGCGACGGCATGGATGAAGTGAGCCTCGGTGCAGCCACGCTGGTCGGCGAACTGAAAAACGGCGAAATCACCGAATACGACATCCACCCCGAAGATTTTGGCCTCATGATGAGCAGCAACCGCGCTCTGCGCGTCGAGACGCCTGAGCAAAGCAAAGCCATGATGCTTAGCGTGCTCGATAACGAAGCCAGCCCTGCACGAGACATCGTCGCGCTCAATGCAGGTGCTGCGCTTTATGCGGCGAATGTGGCGGATTCGATGAAGGCTGGTTTGGCCTTGGCCCTGGAGGCTTTAGCCTCTGGCGCGGCGAAGCAGAAGTTGGCAATATTTGTGGCTAAAACTGCTTCGCTCTCGTAGCGCTAGACCTTGTCGATTACTCCACAGTCACAGATTTGGCCAAGTTCCTAGGCTTATCCACATCCGTTCCCTTCGCCAACGCCGTGTGATACGCCAACAATTGCAGGGGCACGACGTGAAGAATCGGAGACAAAGCGCCGTAGTGTTCGGGCATGCGGATCACGTGCAGGCCTTCGGAGGATTCGATGTGGGTATCGCTATCGGCGAGCACGTAGAGCACACCGCCTCGGGCGCGCACTTCCTGCATATTGCTTTTGAGTTTTTCGAGCAGGGCATCATTGGGGGCGACAGTGACGATGGGCATCTCACTGGTGACCAATGCCAACGGACCATGCTTGAGCTCTCCGGCGGCATAGGCTTCGGCGTGGATGTAGCTGATTTCTTTGAGCTTCAATGCGCCTTCCATGGCGATGGGCCAATGCAGGCCGCGGCCTAGGAACAAGGCGTTTTCTTTTTTGCCGAAGTCTTCCGCCCATGCGATGATTTGCGGCTCGAGCGCGAGCACGGCTTGCAGTGCAACGGGCAGGTGGCGCATTTCATTGAGGTATTGCGCTTCTTGTTCGTCAGTCAGCAAGCCTTTGGTTTGCGCAATCGCGAGCGTGAGCAAGAAGAGGCCGGCGAGTTGCGTGGTGAAGGCTTTGGTGGACGCGACGCCAATTTCAACGCCAGCGCGCGTGATGTAAGCGTGTTTGCATTCGCGCACCATGGCGGAGGTGGCTACGTTGCAGATCGTGAGCGTGTGATGCATGCCAAGGCTGACAGCATGCTTGAGCGCGGCGAGTGTGTCGGCCGTCTCGCCGGATTGAGAAATCGTCACAACGAGTGTGCGCGGATTCGGCACAGAATCGCGATAGCGATATTCGCTGGCAATCTCCACATTGCAGGGGATTTTGGCAATCGATTCGAGCCAATATTTAGCGACGGAGCCGCTGATGTAGCTCGTGCCACAGGCCAAGATCAAAATGTTATCGATGGCTTTGAAGGTGGAATACGCACCATCGCCAAACAATTCCGGCGAGATGCCCACAACGCCTTCCAGCGTATCGGCAATCGCGCGCGGCTGCTCGAAGATTTCTTTTTGCATGTAGTGGCGATAAGGCCCGAGCTCGGCTGCGCCGCTATGGGCTTGCACGGTTTTCACGGGGCGTTGCTCTTGGCTTTGCACTTTGCCGCTTTTGTTGGCGATCCAGTATTTGCCGATTTGCAGATCGACCACATCACCTTCTTCAAGATAGATGATTTGATCCGTCACGCCGGCGAGCGCCATGGCATCTGATGCGAGAAAGTTCTCTCCATCTTTTTTGCCCACGCCGAGAATCAGCGGCGAACCCGCGCGAGCGCCCGCCAAACGATGCGGCTCATCTTTATGGAAAACGGCCAAGGCGTATGCGCCATGCAACTGCGCAATCGTCGCTTTCAAAGCTTCAAAAATATCACCATCGTAAAGAGAATCGAGCAAATGCGCGATGACTTCCGTATCCGTTTGGCTCACAAACACATAGCCCTTGGCTTGCAGTGCTTTGCGCAAGCTGTCGTGGTTTTCAATGATGCCGTTGTGTACCAAGGCGACGCGGCCTTCTGCATTTTCTCTGGCGTTTGGGCCTGGGCTGAAATGCGGATGCGCGTTGTGCACCGCTGGCGCGCCATGCGTGGCCCAGCGTGTGTGGGCGATGCCAGTGAAGCCTTCAAACGCTCTACCGCTCGCTGCATCAGCATCGATCTGCGCTTGCAGTTCCGCGACGCGCTGCGTGGTGCGCGCGCGCTTTAAACCTCCGTTGTGAACGGCGACACCGCAAGAGTCATAACCGCGATACTCCAAGCGCTGCAAACCTTGCACAAGGATGGGGACGATGTTGCGCTGAGAGACTGAACCGACGATGCCGCACATAGGATGCTCCTGTTGAAATGTCTATGCAGCGTATGCTAGGCTTGCTGATGAAAAATATATGATCGATTTAAATTTAATTTAGAAATATAATTTCATAATATTTGAGACGAGAAATTAAATTTCTATATTTTGATGAATACAACATTAAATTTATCTCTTGATCTGGATGAAATTGACATCCGCTTGCTCCAAAGCCTGCAAACCGATGCCTCATTGAGCAACCAAGACTTAGCGGCCAAGGTCCATGTCTCGCCGCCCACCTGCCTGCGCCGCACCAAGCGCTTGCATGATCTCGGACTGATTGAGCGGCAGGTTGCTGTTTTAAACGCGGACCGCTTGAGGGGTCTGATTGGCGCGGGCCTCACAGCGATTGTGGAGATCACACTCACAGAGCAAACAGAAGAACTGATCGCTGCATTTGAAGCGCGCATGCTGGATGAGCACGAGGTGCAACAATGCTATCGTGTGAGCCCAGGGCCCGATTTGGTGCTGATCGTGCAAGTGCAGGATATGCCCGCTTATTTGGCACTGGCACAACGCTTGTTCACGCAGGATGCGAAGGTGCGCAATGTGAAAGCTTTTTTCAGTATCAAACGGGCCAAGTTTTCTACAGAATTGGCTTGGATTTGAAGCTTTTTCGGCGGATCGCCGGCGTATTTATTGCTTTAGTAGCTATGCTTTTAATAGCAACTATTTACCATCAAATTCGATTCTCTTCCACCGCATGGCAAGCAATCCGAATGCCTTTGAGTTCAATCAAGTTAGGCCGCTCCGATTTACAACGGTCATTCACATGCGGGCATCTCGGATGAAAGGCGCAGCCGCTCGGTGGATTCAAAGGATTAGGCACCTCACCTTGCACCGGCGTGCGCGCCTTGCCGGTGTCGTGCATCTTAGGTATCGCATCCAGCAGCATGCGGGTGTAGGGATGCTTGGGGTTGGAGAAGAGGGATTGCTTATCGGCCAACTCCACCAAGCGCCCCAAATACATCACACCCACCGAATCACTCACATGGCGCACCACAGCCAAGTTGTGGCTGATGAAGAGATAGGTCAGGCCCTGCTTCTTTTGCAGGTCTTTCATGATGTTGAGCACCTGCGCTTGCACGCTCACATCCAGGGCGCTGGTGGGCTCATCGCACACCAAGAATTCAGGCTGCGTGGCCAATGCGCGCGCAATCGAGATGCGTTGGCGCTGGCCGCCAGAGAATTGGTGAGGGTACTTCACCATATCCAGCGGACTCAACCCGACTGACTTCAAGAGCTCGCCCACGCGCTCGGCCAATTTGGCCTCATCTTCAATGATCTTGTGTTCCTTGAGCGGCTCGCCCACGATGTCACCCACCGTCCAGCGCGGATTCAGGCTGGCATACGG
>JANMFP010000494.1:0-2397 GCA_031378135.1 Variovorax sp.
TACATTGTTTAATAGTTTAGTAGCACATGCTGGTACGATGAATTCAAATGCTTTGATGCCAAATGCGGGTGGCGCGGCCATTGCCTTCGCGGAAGGGGTGCGCCACATTCATCTCGACGTATTTTTCAACGATCTGATCAAAATTGCCCTGCGGCATCTTGTCGATATGCTTGAGCGATTGCTCCAGATACATCAGTGGCGCAAAACGAAAATTACCTTTGGCAATATTGACTTCGCGCAGCTTCCCCGCAAAGTCATAAATCTCGCCAAACAGATACGCATGAATGGTGCAAAGCCCAGCGAAGCTGCCCACTTCGATGCGGGCCATATCGCCTGAATCAAAAAGCTGCTTGGCTTTTTGTTTGCTGATTTTCTCTTCCGCCTTGGCCAGCTCGATTTGGTCAAGGATGTTGAGTTTGTTGGGCAGGATCATGTTCGATTGCTGAAAGTGTTTTCGTTAAATAGATTTTGCACTCAAAGCGCCAACTGCTCAAAACTCTTCTGAATCCGCTTGATGCTCACCGGCTGGGGGGTGCGCAGCTCTTGGGCGAAGAAACTGACGCGGAGTTCTTCGAAGAGCCAGCGCACATCTTCCAAGCGTTCGTCGAGCACACCTTTGCGCTCTGCAATCAGGCGCAGGAAGCGTTGTTCTTCGGGGCGCAGCTCCTTCATGCGCAATGCATCTCGCGCGGGGTCGGCGCGGTATTTCTCTAAGCGCATGGTGATGGCTTTGAGGTAGCGCGGGAAGTGTTGCAGGCGCGGATACGGCGTGGTGGCCAAAAATCGCTTGGGCATGAGGCGTTGTAGTTGCGCTGTTGCATCCGCTGTGGCCTCCGGCGCGTTTTTCGTGTCTTTGATTTTTCGCAAAGCCGTTTGGTATTCGGTGAGGATGTTGGCGGCGAGGCGAGCTACTTCGTTGGCAATGAGCGTGAGCCGCCCTCTTCCATCCGCTACGCGTGCTTTGAATTCTGGCGCGGTGCTGGGCAGCGGGTCAGCCAAGAAGGCTTTGTCGATTGCGGTGTCGAGCAGTTGGTTTTTAAGCTCTTCGGCTGTGCCGAGTGGCATAAAGGCGGCCGACATTTTTTGCAAATCAGGAATATTTTTCTCAAGGTATTTGAGCGCATCTTTGATTTGCAACGCGACGAGGCGGCGCAGGCCGGCTTGATGCTTGGCAGCGGCCACGCCAGGCTCATCAAATACTTCAATGCTCACGGCTTGGCCTTGATCGATGAGCGCGGGGAAGCCGATGAGGGTTTGCTCCACCGCACCGGATCCTTTGCCAAGTTTGCGGCGGATTTCGAGCAGCTCGGGGAGTTCGCCAAACGTCCAATCGGTGTAGCGGGCATCTGCATCGAAAGTAGGCGTTGCGCTGCTCACTCCTGATTTAATAGCAGTCTGCGCAGATTCTTTGCCGGCTAGAGGCTGATTTGGCTTGATATTTGTATTATTTTGTGGCTCTGGTGCTGTATTGAGCGCGGACTGCGACATTTGCGCCAACGCCGCAAAGGCACCTCGCGCCTGCCCACCCAGCTCTGCCTTGATCGCAGCAAGGCTGCGGCCTTGCGCTAATTGCCGGCCATGCTCATCGACCACGCGGAAGTTCATGAACAGATGCGGCTGCAACATATCGAGCTTGAAATCCGTGCGCTTGATATCGACGCTCGTGGCATCTTTGCAGAGCTTGAGCAAACTGTCGATCAGCGCGCCTTTGCCAAAAGCTTCAGGCACGTTGAGAATCTCAGACAGCTTTGCCGCGCTCTCCGGCAGCGGCACCAGGCGCGAGCGCGGGCGCTGGGGGAGGCTCTTCAGGAGCGACTGTATTTTCTGCTGAAGCATCCCATGCACCAGCCATTCACAGCGCTCCTCGTTGACTTGATTGAGCGCGAAAAGCGGCAGCTCCACAGTGATGCCGTCTTTCGCATCGCCCGGGTCATGCAAATACGTGGCCTTGCAATCGACGCCGCCTAGGCGGATGAGCTTAGGAAAGGCTTGGCTTGTGATGCCCGAAGCTTCGTGGCGCATCAGCTCGTCTTTGCTGATGTAGAGCAGCTTAGGATTTGCGCCGTGATGCGCTTTGTACCAAGCTTCTAGCTCGCGGGCGCTGCACATTTCAGCGGGAAGCAGCTGATCGTAAAACGCAAAAATCAGCTCTTCATCGACCAACACATCTTGCCGGCGGCTTTTGTGCTCCAGCTCTTCAACTTGGCGCACCATGCGTTGGTTATGCGCATAGAAAGGCAGCTTGCAATCCCATGCTTCTTTGATCTCGCCCAAGCAGCCGGCCACGAGCGCTTCGCGGATGAAGATTTCTCGCGCTGCATGCGGATCAACTCTTGAAAAGTTAACTCTGCGGCCAGAGTAGATCAGCAAGCCATAGAGCGAGGCGCGCTCATACGC
>JANMFP010000502.1:0-12587 GCA_031378135.1 Variovorax sp.
GATTTCATGAAGCGTTCAAATCAAAACAATATCGTAATGCTCTTGCACCATCGTGCTTTCGGCTTGCAAAGAAATAGGCTTGCCAATAAAGTCCGACAAGCCCGCCAAATGCTGACTCTCTTCATCCAAAAAGAGCTCGACCACTTGCGGAGCAGCAATCACACGAAATTCTCGTGGATTGAACTGCCGAGCCTCGCGCAAAATCTCTCGCAAAATGTCGTAGCAGACCGAGCGCGGCGTTTTCACGCTGCCTTTGCCTTGGCAAGCGGGGCAAGGCTCGCAGAGCATGTGCGCCAAAGATTCGCGGGTGCGCTTGCGCGTCATCTCCACCAAGCCCAAAGGCGAAAAATGGTTGGCAGCATGCGTTTTGGTGCGGTCTCGCGCCAGCTGTTTGTTCAGCTCAGCAAGCACTTGTGTTTTGTGGTCTTCGGGCAGCATGTCAATAAAATCCGCCACAATCACGCCACCTAAATTGCGTAAGCGCAGTTGCCGCGCCATCGCACCAGCCGCTTCCAGATTCGTTTTAAAAATGGTCTCATCAAAATTACGTGCACCCACGAAACCGCCCGTGTTCACATCAATCGTGGTGAGGGCCTCAGTCTGGTCGATGATCAAATAGCCGCCAGACTTCAAGTCAACACGCCGCTCCATCGCCTTGACGACTTCTTCATCCACATTGAACAAATCAAAAATGGGTCGCTCGCCTTTGTACAAATTTAATTTCTCGGCGGCATGCGGCATAAATTCTTTGCCATAGGCCATAAGCTCAGCATATTGCGCTTGCGAATCAATGCGAATCATCTGTGTGTCTTCGCTGGCCATATCGCGCAACACGCGCTGCATCAAGCTCGCATCGGTGTGCAAAATCGATAGCGGCGGCAGCTCAGTGGCGCTTTGTTTGATGCGCTGCCAAGTTTTGGCCAAGTAAGCCATATCGTCTTGCAGCTCCGCATCGCTGGCTTCTTCGGCATTCGTGCGTAAAATAAAACCACCGCCTTTGATCTGAATCTTGGCAGCCATCTCTTCCCAGAGCTTTTGCACGCGGCGTCGCAAGCTTTCGCGCTGCTCGTGTGGAATTTTTTGCGAAATGCCGATGTGATCATCTTGCGGCAAAAAAACCAGCTGTCGCCCCGCCAAGCTGATTTGGCTGGAGAGCCTTGCGCCTTTGCTGCCAATCGGATCTTTGATCACTTGCACCATCAGCGCTTGGCCCTCAAACACCTGCTTTTCAATCGGCATAGCGGGCTGCGCAGATCGCGGCGCGTTGTCTGCATAACGCGCGTGCACAGAGCTTGCCAAATCAGCAACATGCAAAAAGGCTGCGCGCTCCAAGCCAATATCAATAAACGCCGATTGCATGCCCGGCAACACACGTGCCACCTTGCCCAAATACACATTACCGACCAAGCCGCGCTCTAAGCTGCGCTCAATGTGCAACTCTTGCACTGCCCCATGCTCAATGACGGCCACGCGCGTTTCCTGCGGGCTCCAGTTGATCAAAATATCGTGTTGCATAACTCACACGGTAACGCGAAAAACGCACAAACTTCGCGCGGAAGTGAAAAAAGATTCAGAGAATTTTTAGCTTGCGCAGCATCAGTGCAGTCTCATGCATCGGCAATCCCATGATGCCGCTGTAGCTGCCCGAGATGTGGCTCACATACGCCGCCGCGCTGCCTTGGATCGCATAAGCGCCTGCTTTACCCAGCGACTCACCGCTTGCCACATAGGCCCTGATTTGCTGAGGTGTCATTGCTGCAAAAGTGACTTTTGAAATGGATAGTGCTTGCAATCTTTTTGTGCCGCGTTGAACGGCCACCGCAGTGAGCACGCGATGGGTTTTTCCGGCCAGCTCACGGAGCATGCGCAATGCGTCTTTTTCGGTGGCTGGCTTGCCATAAATCGTGCGGCCAAGTGCTACCGTCGTGTCCGAGCAGAGCACAGGCGCGGGCTTCAATCCGCGCGCTTTCATCCGCTGCACTGCTGAATCCAGCTTCAATTCCGTCACACGCTGCACATAAGCGCGCGGGGCCTCGCCGGACAACACAGCTTCAATACTTTCTGCATCTTCATCTTTGCTTGGCAGAAGCAATTCAAACTTCACGCCGAGTTGCTCTAGCAACTGAGCACGACGCGGGCTTTGGGAAGCGAGGTAAATCAAGGATGCCATGCGCTTAATCTGCTGTCGCGCCCGAGGCTAACACCAAAGGCCGCCAAACTTCAGCCTCAGCACGCACGAAGCGCTGCATATCGTCCAAAAGCAATGACCCTGAAGATGAGGAAGCGCCGCGATAGCGCTCTTGCAACGCAGGCAAGGCCATGATTTCTTTGAGTGCTGCGGCGAGCCGCTCTTGAATCGCACGCGGTGTGCCGGCTGGCGCAGCAATGCCTGCCCAACCTTCCACCACCGTGTCGCGGAACCCCTGCTCCACAAAAGTAGCTAGCTCTGGCAACACAGCGCTTCGCACAGAGCTGGTGACTCCTAAGCCTTTGAGTGCGCCGGATTTCAAATGGGGCACGGCAGAGGCCAAGCCATCAAGCACCAAGGGCACTTGCCCGCCAATGGCATCCGAGACGGCTTGTGCGCCGCCGCGGTATGGGATGTGTGTCATTTGAATGCCTGCTGCCTTGGCAAAACGAAGCATCACCAAATGCGGGATCGAACCCACACCCGAAGTCGCATAACTCAAAGGCTCTGAGGTGCGGCGCGCAGCAGCAAGCATTTCAGAGACGTTTGAATATCGCGCAGATTTTGTGGCCATCAAGGCATAGGGGGTGCGCAGAATATCAGCAATGTGCGCAAAGCTCTTGTCGGGATCCCAATCGAGGCGACCACGATAAAGCGTTGTACCCACCGCCATCGCACTGATCACTGACACGACAAGCGTGTAGCCATCAGGAGCCGCTTTGGCCACCTGCCCAGTGCCCAAGGTTGAGCCTGCGCCGGGGCGGTTTTCAACCAGCACCGTTTGATTGAGACGTGGGCGCAGCTCATCGGCAAGCAAGCGAGCAATCATGTCGGTGGAGCCACCCGGGGCGAACGGAACGATGAGCCGAATCGGTTTTTCAGCTGGCCATGCGCTTTGCGCTTTGGCCATCCACGGGCTTGCCAAGAGGCTCGCAGTCACCAAAGCATCGCGACGGGTCATCGATGTGCGTTTGCAGCTGAGTTGCGGTTTGGGACTGTTCATAGCTTGCCTTTGATCATTGTTTAAACATCATGCAATGTGATCGTAGCCCGATCATGCGCGCATTGCAATCAAGTTTCCCTCAGTGCGAGTCATGATACTCAAACGATCGTGAGCTTCATCGGCAACTATTCACGATGATAAGGATGCCCCGCATTCACGCTCCAAGCGCGGTACAGCTGCTCCACCAGCAGAACGCGCACCATGGCGTGGGGCAAAGTGAGATCGGAGAGGCGAATGCTCTCATGAGCTGTTTTGCGGAAATCTGGATCTAGGCCGTCAGGCCCGCCAATCACTAAAGCCACATCTGTGCCGCCGAGTTGCCATTCGGTGAGGCGCGCAGCGAGTTGCATGGTGGAGGTGTGTTTGCCTCGTTCGTCGAGCACGACGCGGCGGGTGCTCTTGGCCTCTTTTTGCAAAGCGGCTTCGATGCGCTCGCGTTCAGCGAGTATCAACGCGGCGGTGTTTTTGTTGTTGGTGCGCGGCTCGGTTTTGATGGCCTTGAGCTCAACTTTGAGCTCAGAGGGAAAGCGCTTGGCGTAATCGTCCCATGCGGTTTGCGCCCAATCGGGCACACGCTGGCCAACGGCGACCACGATCAGCTTCATGCTGATTTCTTCGCGGGCGCTTTCTTGGCAGGAGTTTTAGCAGCAGGCTTTGTAGCAGTTTTAGATGCCGCTTTCTTGGCCGCAGCTTTTTTTGCTGCAGCTTGAGGCGAAACTTTCACAGCTTTGATCGTTTTTGTAGCTGCTTTTTTGGCTGGTGGCTTTGCAGCAACTGTTTTTGCTGCAACTGTTTTTGTATCCGCTACTTTTTTAGGAGCACTCTGCGCAGCTGCTTTGCCGGCTACTGCCTTCTTTGGCTCTTTTTTCGGTTTCGTCACCGCAGCCAGAGCTTGCTTTTCAATCTCTTTGCCTGCTGCGGCGTGCTTCAAGCGCAGAGGCTTCTCGCCCCACAGATCTTCAAGGTGGTAATACTGGCGAATCGCTGGTTGCATGATGTGAACCACAGCCGCGCCGCAATCCACAATGATCCATTCGCCATTGTCTTCGCCTTCGGTGCGTGGCTTCGGAAAGCCTGCTTCGCTCACTGCTTCTCGCACACTCATCGACAGCGCCTTGGTCTGCCGATTGCTCGTGCCGCTGGCAACGATCACGCGCTCAAACAAGCTGCTCAAATGCTCGGTGTCAAACACCACCAGGTTTTGCGCTTTCACATCTTCCAAGCCATCAATGATCGCCTTGGTGAGCTTGCTCACATCGCGTTTGCCTTGGGTGTCCAAGGGCGTTGATTTCGCAGATGCACCATCACGTGTGATGTGGGAAGACCCACGTGTGATGTGGGAAGATTTTTGAGCGGATTTTTGTGTGGCCATGCAGGAGACTTCTATGGTTTAAATCGTGGATTGATAGAGCCGATTTTCAACAATATACCGCGCAACGGCGGGTTTGACCAGATGGTCAATCGGCAGTTGTTGATCGCAGTTTTGGCGGATTTGCGTCGCGCTGATCGGCGACGCAGGCATCTGAATCGGTAAAAACTGTATTTTACCTTGCTTTTGAGAGCTATTTTGGCCTTTAGCCGGCATAGAATCTGCACGGAGTGCTACTAAAAGCGTAGCGTTTTGCGCAATCTCTTCATAGCGATGCCACTGCGGGAAGAATCGCCACTGGTCTTCTCCCATGAGCAAATACAGCTGAGCGCGCGGATTTTCCGCTTTGAGCTCAGTCAACGTGTCAAAGGTAAAGCTCACGCCGCTGCGCAAAGTCTCGCGTGGATCGACCCTAGCCTGCGGCACATCTGCAAAACCTAATTGCGCCATGGCCATCCGATGCTTTGCCGCCGTGAGATGCCTGCTTTTGTGCCAAGCTTGCCCCGTGGGGATGATGATGAGTGCATCCAAGGCATGTTGCGCAATCGCCGCTTGCGCCAGTGCATGGTGCGCAAGATGCGGCGGATCAAACGCGCCTCCGTAGAGGCCAATTCTTCTCGCAGCAGCTGTGCTCAAACCCAATCCTTGCGCACGAGAAATTTCTTGTACAAATCGTATTCCGGCGTGCCAGATCTTGGCTTGCGTTTATAAGCCCAACTCACCATGGGCGGCATGCTCATAAAAATCGACTCTGTGCGCCCGCCTGATTGAAGGCCGAAATGTGTGCCGCGATCCCAAACGAGGTTGAATTCAACATAGCGGCCTCTTCTGTAAAGCTGAAAATCCCGCTCACGTTGGGTAAACGGCAAATCGCAGCGTCGCTCCACAATGGGCAGATAGCTTGGGATGAAGGCATTGCCAATCGCCTGAATCAGCGCAAAGCCATTGTCAAAGCCGCCTTCAGAGAAATCATCCATGAAAATACCGCCGATGCCGCGCTGCTCATCGCGGTGCTTCAAATAAAAATACTCGTCGCACCATGTTTTGAATTTGGGATATTTGTCCTCGCCAAACGGTGTTAAGGCCATTTTGCAAGTGTTGTGAAAGTGCACGGCATCTTGCTCAAAGCCGTAATAGGGCGTGAGATCCATGCCGCCGCCAAACCAAAATACCTTTTCGCCCGAAGGCGCCTTGGCGGCCAGCATGCGCACATTCATGTGCACGGTGGGCACATAAGGATTGTGTGGATGAAACACGAGCGACACACCCAGCGCCTCAAACGGTAAGCCTGAGAGCTCCGGGCGATGCTGCGTGGCCGAGGGCGGCAACTTGGGGCCACGAACATGCGAGAAGCCACAACCGGCCCGCTCAAAAATTCCGCCGCCCTCCAAAATACTCGTGATGCCCTCGCCTTGCAGCATCTCGCCGGGCTTCTTCTTCCATTTGTCTTTCACGAAATCGTGGCCATCGACACCGCTCAAGGTGGAGACAATATTTTCTTGCAGCTCTAGCAAATAGGTGCGGACTTTTTCAATACTCATACCGCTATTATTTCACCACCGTGCCCGCACGATCCACTGATGCATCCAGCAACACCACAGGTGCCATGTTCGCGGGCTTGAGCCCCTTCACGGGCGCACAAATCGCCGCCACCTGCCGCATGTCTTGCACCTCATCTCCCGTGAGCTTCACAAACTGATTGAGCTTGCATTGCCTGCGAGAGTAATCCAAAGTGACAACGAGCAGTGGCACGTCGGCTGCGACGGCCACGCGATAAAACCCACTGCGCCAGCCGGGGATGTATTTGCGTGTGCCCTCAGGTGCCAAGCCGAGCCAGAAATACTCGTTTGCCTGCTTAGCTGCAACCATCGCCAAAAGCATTTGCTGCGCCATGCCGTGCTTGGACGTTCGCTCTACGGGAATACCGCCCATCCAGCGCAGCCAACGGCCCAACAGCGGAATCTTAAACAGTGTGTCTTTCCCCCAAAACTTCACCTGTACGCCCACTGCCCACTTCACCAAAAACATCAGCGGTGCATCCCAATTGCTCGTGTGCGGATAGACCACTGCGACACCTTGCAGCGTAGGAAAACCATCAAACTCAATGCGCCAGCCGAGGGCTTTCAGCAGGGCTTTCGCTGCGCGACTGCCTTTGAACTGGTAGAGGTGAACAAACTTGGACACAAGCCTAAAAATAAAGAGGAACACAGAAAACGCAGAAGTGACACAGAAAGCACAGAAAAATGTCTTTGGTTTTCTTCTGTGTTTTCTGTGTCATTTCTGTGCTTTCTGTGTTCCTGAATTCATGTAGTTAGAAATTCATTTCACCGCACGATAGCCAATATCGCGTCGGTATTGCATCCCGTCAAACCCTATCTGCCCAATGACTTCCTGCACACGCGCCTGCGCGAGCTTCACAGAATCTGCCAGCGCCGTGACGCAGAGCACGCGGCCGCCGCTTGTTAAAGTCACGCCATCTGTCATCGTTGTGCCCGCATGAAACACCACCACATCCTCGCCTACCGATGAATCCCTAGGTGGCAGGCCGCGAATCACATCGCCTTTGCGTGGATTCATGGGATAACCAGCCGCAGCCACTACCGTACCGAGCGCCACGCGGCGATCCCATTGCAGCTCAATTTTGTCCAGCTTTTCATCCGTCGCAGCGAGCAGCACATCCACCAAATCGCTCTTCAACCGCATCAGAATAGGCTGTGTTTCTGGGTCTCCCATGCGGCAATTGAATTCCAGTGTTTTGATTTTTCCGTCGGGCGTGATCATGAGGCCGGCATAGAGAAACCCGGTGTAGGTGATGCCATCCTTTTCCATGCCCTTGATGGTCGGCAAGATCACCTCACGCATCGCCCGCGCATGTACATCGGGTGTGACCACAGGCGCGGGCGAATACGCACCCATGCCCCCCGTGTTCGGCCCCAAGTCACCATCGAGCAAGCGCTTGTGATCTTGCGAAGTGGCCAGCGCAGTCACGTTTTTTCCATCGCAAAGCACGATGAAGCTGGCTTCCTCGCCAGATAAAAATTCTTCGATCACGACGCGAGCTCTGGCTTGTCCATCGTCACCTGTATTGTGCTGCACACCATACGAGTTTGAAGCCAGCATGTCATCCACCGCCTCATGCGCCTCTTCCAAACTCATTGCCACAACCACTCCCTTGCCAGCCGCCAAGCCATCAGCTTTCACCACAATGGGCGCGCCTTTTTTATCCAGGTAAGCATGCGCAGCCGCCACATCGGTGAACGTCTCAAATTCTGCCGTTGGAATATGGTGTCGCGCCATGAAGGCTTTGCTAAACGCTTTGGAGCTCTCAAGCTGCGCCGCTGCTCGCGTTGGCCCAAAGATCCGCAAACCCTTGGCACGAAACTCATCCACCACACCCGCAGCCAATGGAGCCTCCGGGCCTACCACCGTCAACGCTATCTTTTCAGTAGCAGCGAACACAGATAATTCGCCGGGCGAATAAGGATTTGTTGCCAGATTAACGTTAATAAACCGATCATCCAGCGCAGTACCGCCATTGCCCGGCGCCACATACACACACTGCACCTTAGGCGATTGCGCTATTTTCCAAGCCAACGCATGCTCACGACCTCCGCCGCCGATTACCAGTATTTTCATAAATTTATTTCTGCGTTGTGAAACACGTTTTGCACATCATCAATCTCTTCGATCATGTCGAGCAGTTTTTGCATCTTGGCTGCATCAGCGCCTTCAAGCGCAATGGCATTTTCAGCGCGCATCGTGACCTCTGCAATCTCGGGTTTGAAGCCCGCAGCTTCTAGTGCATTTTTTACCGCTTCAAATTCAATCGGCGAAGTGAGCACCTCGATGCCGCCTTCATCGTCAGTCAGCACATCATCTGCGCCATTTTCCAAAGCGATGTCCATCACTTTGGCCTCATCAAAACCCGGTGCAAGCAAAATTTGGCCGCAATGTTTGAACTGAAAAACCACTGAGCCTTCCGCGCCCATATTGCCACCATGCTTGCTAAACACATGGCGCACAGCAGCTACCGTGCGCACTTTGTTATCCGTCATCGTGTCCACAAGAATCGCCGCGCCGCCGATGCCGTAGCCCTCATAGCGAATTTCTTCGTAGTGAATGCCTTCAAGGTTGCCGGTGGCTTTGTCGATATTACGTTTGACGGTGTCGGCTGGCATGTTGGCCGCTTTGGCGCGATCAACCGCGAGGCGCAGGCGCGGGTTGGCGCTTAAATCGCCGCCGCCCATGCGGGCAGCCACCATGATCTCGCGCACCACACGCGTCCAGATTTTTTGCCGCTTTTCATCCTGCCGCCCTTTGCGGTGCTGAATGTTTGCCCATTTGCTGTGGCCTGCCATGCTTTCAGTTCCCAATGCGTTTTAAACTCAACAGATTGTACTTTTCGAGACCCATCATGGCTGATCCCATCCTGATTGCTAAAAATAAAACCGTCGAAACCTACTTGCGCCCCGACAAAGCCAATCGCCACGGCTTGATCACGGGGGCGACTGGCACGGGTAAAACGGTCACGCTTCAAACCATGGCTGAGGGCTTTAGCCGCATTGGCGTGCCAGTGTTCATGGCGGATGTAAAAGGTGATCTCACAGGGATTTCGCAGGCTGGGAAAATTGGGGAGAAATTAGCCAAAGTCTTAGCAGATCGTGCACTCTCTACTCCTGAGTCTGTAGCATATCCTGTGACGCTTTGGGATGTGTTCGGTAAGCAAGGCCATCCGGTGCGAGCCACGGTGAGCGACCTCGGCCCCTTGCTGCTGGCTCGCATGCTTAATTTGAACGAGACGCAAGCAGGTGTGTTGCAGCTTGTGTTCAAAATTGCAGACGATCAAGGCTTGCTGTTGCTTGACATGAAAGACCTGCGGGCGATGTGCCAAAGCGTGGGCGATAACGCGAAAGACTTCACCACTGAATACGGTAATATTTCTGCGGCTTCGATTGGCGCGATTCAGCGCGGATTGATGCAAATTGAAGAGCAAGGTGGCGATGTGTTTTTTGGCGAGCCGATGCTCAATATTGCCGACTTCATGCAGACGGATAGCAGCGGAAAAGGCATTGTTAACATCCTCGCGGCCGACAAGCTCCTGACCGCGCCGCGCCTGTATGCCACGTTCCTCCTCTGGCTGCTGAGCGAATTGTTTGAAACGCTGCCTGAAGTTGGCGACATTGACAAACCAAAATTGGTCTTCTTTTTCGACGAAGCGCATTTGCTGTTCACCGATGCGCCTAAGCCGCTGTTGGAGCGCATCGAGCTTGTCGTGCGCCTGGTGCGCTCTAAAGGCGTGGGCGTGTATTTCGTCACGCAAAATCCGCTCGATATCCCGGACAGCGTGCTCGCGCAGTTGGGCAATCGCGTGCAGCATGCGCTGCGTGCGTTTACGCCGCGCGATCAAAAAGCTGTCAAAGCCACAGCTGAGACAATGCGGCAAAACCCCGGGCTCGATATTGAAACGGCCATCACTGAGCTGGCAGTCGGCGAGGCGCTCGTGAGCTTCCTCGATGAAAAAGGCCGCCCCAGCATCACTGAGCGTGTATACGTCCTCCCGCCTGGCAGCCAAATTGGCATCATCAGCCCCGAGCAACGCCAAGCCTTGATCAAAGAATCCATCGTCGCTGACGTCTACGAAAAAACCATTGACCGCGAGTCGGCCTACGAGATCATCAAAGGTCGTACCTCAGCGAATATGGCTACTGAATCGCAAGCGGCAGAGGTCGCCAAAGAAGCTGCGATAGAAGCAACGGATGCGGCGGGCAACGAGGCCTCAGGCGGTTGGCTCGGCGGCTTGGGCGATTTGCTGGGCGGTGGCCGCAAACGCACGCGAGCCAGTGTGGGCGAGCAGCTGGTGAAATCCGCTGCAAGCTCCATCGGCCGTGAAGTCGGCCGGCAAATCATTCGCGGCGTGCTTGGTGGAATTATGGGACGTCGCAGATAAGGCTCCGTAGCCATATTCGCAATTGGGCATAAGCATATTTGCATAAGCCAACAACGAAAAAGTAGTTTGGTTTAAGTCTTGCCTGCGGCACAGTACGCGGCTATGACTGATCTTGCATTCATCCTTTCTGGCTTTTTCGTTGGCTTCGTTGTTGGCCTCACGGGCGTGGGCGGCGGCTCACTCATGACGCCGATTCTCATCTTTGGCTTTGGTATCAAACCAATTTTGGCCGTGGGCACGGATTTGTTGTTTGCCGCATTTACCAAACTGGGCGGCACGGTTAACTTGACGCTTGCTCGCCGCATTGATTGGAAAATCGTCGGGCGCTTAAGCATTGGCTCGATTCCTGCCGCTTTGCTCACCGTGGGCGCATTGCATTATTTCGGCGCGACCAACGATGCCATGCAAAAAATCGTGACGACCACGCTGGGCTTCGCGCTCTTGCTCACGGCAGCAGCCACGCTTTACAAAGCAATCAAAGGCTCAGAAGCGCCAAAAGCCCGCGAGTTGACAGCCGAGCAACTCGCGCATGCTACAGAGCCGCGCCATCCTGCACTGCCGATTATTTTTGGCGCACTGATTGGCGTGCTCGTGAGCCTCACCTCCGTCGGTGCTGGCGCAATTGGCGTGACGGCGCTCATGCTGCTCTACCCTGCACTGCCTCTGAATCGCATCGTGGCAGCTGATGTCGCTTATGCCGTGCCGCTGACGCTGGTGGCAGGCTTGGGTCATGCAAGCATTGGCTCTGTCGATTGGCCGCTGCTCGCCAAGCTGCTCGCAGGCTCGCTGCCTGGCATCTGGCTTGGCACCAAGCTGGGCAACCATGTGCCAGACCGCGCGATTCGCTCGATTCTTTCGCTGCTGCTGGCCTACGCAGGCATAAAGCTGCTAGCTATTTGAAATTTGCTGAAACTAAAAACATGTACCACTACAACAGTTTCGACCGCGACTTCGTCAAACTCCGCGCCGCGCAATACCGTGATCAATTGGAGCGCCGCTTGGATGGCCGCTTGAAGGAAGAAGAGTTTCGTCCGCTGCGCCTGCAAAACGGCTGGTATGTGCAGCGCTATGCGCCGATGCTGCGCGTGGCTGTGCCGTATGGCGTGGTGTCTAGCAAACAGTTGCGTGTATTGGCTCAAATTGCGCGTGAATACGATCAACCCAGTGCTGAAGTGCTGCAAACAGCTGTCACCGGCCAAGCGCGTTTAGCTGGCAAAGGCATTGAGCTCAAAACGGGCTACGGCCATTTCACCACCCGCCAAAACATTCAATACAACTGGATTCCTATTGAGAAATCCGCCGATGTGATGGATTTGCTCTCCAGCGTCGATATGCATGGCATCCAAACCAGCGGCAATTGCATTCGCAACATCACGAGCGATGCGCTCGCTGGCATTGCGCCCGATGAAATCGTCGATCCGCGCCCATTTTGCGAAATCTTGCGCCAGTGGAGCACGCTGCATCCTGAGTTCGCATTTTTGCCGCGTAAATTCAAGATTGCAGTCAGTGGCGCCAAGGAAGACCGCGCTGCGATTTATTGGCACGATGTTGGTTTGCAACTGGTCCGAAATGAGAGCAACGAGATCGGCTTCAAAGTGCTGGTGGGTGGCGGCATGGGGCGCACACCTGTGATCGCAACAGTCATTCGCGAATTCCTGCCTTGGAATCAAATTCTGAGCTACCTAGAAGCGATTGTTCGCGTGTACAACCTCTTTGGCCGCCGCGATAACAAATACAAAGCTCGTATCAAGATTTTGGTCAAAGCGGAAGGCCAGAAATATATTGATCAAGTGGAAGAAGAATACGCGCGCATCGTCAATGATGATGGCGCTCCACACACCATCCCACAAGCTGAATTTGACCGAGTTTTGAAGCATTTTGAGCCACTAGCCGGCATAGAATGTGCGCAAAATGCTACTGAATTCATAGCAAATAAAGTGAGCCGTATTCTAGAAGCAGCAGCGCAGGATGATGTGGCATTCACACGTTGGGTCTCGCGTAATGTGCATGCACACAAGAATCCAAAGCTTCGCGCTGTAACGCTTTCTGTGAAACGCGTTGGCCAGTCGCCAGGTGATGT
>JANMFP010000529.1:0-2960 GCA_031378135.1 Variovorax sp.
TGGTTCAGCGCGCTCGACAGCTTTGGCATCACGCTCGAAGTCCAAGAAATTGACCGCCGCTCTCTTGCCCCTTGGCTCACGCAGCGCATGGCGCTTGCGGGCCTGCGTGTGAAAAGCGGCGAGGAA
This sequence comes from Variovorax sp., assembly GCA_031378135.1. GTDB lineage: Bacteria > Pseudomonadota > Gammaproteobacteria > Burkholderiales > Burkholderiaceae_C > JANMDU01. Next base: position 127 of record JANMFP010000529.1, read on the forward strand.
GGCGAGCGAACACTCAAATTTTTCGCAGATCGCGTCGAAGGCAATTTACTTGCCGCGCATCAAGAAATTCAAAAGCTCTCGCTGCTCCATCCTTCAAGCGCCACGGCACCCGTTGAGCTAAGTTTTGAGCAAGTTGAAGCGGCCGTGCTCAACGTCGCGCGGTATGACGTCTTCAAACTCTCCGAAGCCGTGCTTGCTGGCAACATGGCGCGCACGCAACGCATGCTCGATGGCCTGCAAGCTGAGGGCGAAGCCGAAGTGCTCGTGCATTGGGCGCTTTCTGAAGACATTCGCAATCTGCATCGCGTGCGCAGCCTGATGGATGAAGGCAAACCGCTGCCGATGGCGCTGCAAGAAGCGCGCGTGTGGGGCATCAAGCAGCGCCTGTATGAACGCATCTTGCCAAGGCTGACTGCGCTCGAATCTGCTAATTTACTGCACGCTGCGCATGTGACCGACGGCATTGTCAAAGGCTTGAAAGCGCCAAATTGGCCGCAGCAGCCTTGGGTGGCGCTGCATCAGTTGGCCGGGATGGTGTGTAGGGTTGCGGCTTAACTACCGCGCTTAAACCGGCAATTCATCGCCCGCGCGTGGCGGCTCGCCGCCGCTGCGGTTCAAAATCTTGTCAATCGCATCCGGCTTGGCTCGCTTGGCGCGTTGCAGGAAGAAATCTGCAGTGGAAAGCACAGATAATTTTTCCGCCACTGCCGTCGCGATGAACTGATTCATGCTGATGCCCTCAGCACGCGCCAAATTCTCTGCTGCCGCTTTGATGGAGCGCGGGAGGCGCAAGGGGTAAGTTGCCGTATCAGCCATATTCAACTCCATTCAATGATGTAAAGCACGCACGCGAGCCAGCGCATCGCGCGGTAACAAGACTTCAATGCCAAATCGCTCGGGTGCATCGCCAAAATCTCGCACGTTAAAACTCACAATTGCATCTGCCATCGCATTCACAGCAGCCTCCAGCACCATATCGTCAGCCGGATCGCGCACCTGTGGCCGCCACATGAAATGAATCTCTGTGTGCTCCATCAAGCCAGCCAATGCATTCAAAAAATCCGTTAAATCTTGGAGCTGCCACCCCGATGCCAACAAATGTTCAGGCCGGGTGCATGTAGCTTCATATTCCACAAAAAGCGCCACGCTGGCTGCTACTTGCAGTTGACCCGCCTGCAATGCTCTGATCAATGCCGCTGATGCGCCGCTAGGGCTGCGCACCGCCGCCACCAGAACGTCCGTATCAAATATTAATTTCACATCGCCTATGGTATCACATTGTATATGATGTTAATCTAAACTCTCTTGAAGAGTCATTGTCATGCGGCAAACGCTGCTGAGGCGCTTGTATCATCCAATACAACATTGGAATCCACCAACATGATTAGAAAAGTCAACGCTAAAGGCAAATTGCTTTTGCATTCTGCTTTGGCGGGTTGCATTTTTAGCGTGAAAAAGCAAGCCGATGGTAGCGTTGCATTGATGTGGAAAGGTCGGCGCATGGGCGGCCGGATGGTTCGAGATGCTGCCACGCGCTCTTTGCTGCGCAAGCTCGGGCAACAGCGTGTTGCTACGGCTCTTTCCGCATCCACCGTGCCCGCATGACCCCCGCAAATTTCATCCTCACTTGGGCCAAAGGCGGCTCGCGCGATGGCGAGAATGAGCGCCAGGGCGCGCAGGCTTTCTTTTTGGAATTATGTGAATTGCTCGATGTGCCCAAGCCGGGAATGCGAGGGGCTCTGAGCGGTGGTGTTGCTGATGCAGGCGACACCTACATCTTCGAGCAACGCCTAGAGGCCGTCGGCCAGCGCACCGGCTTTGCCGATGTCTATTGGCGCGGCCGTTTCGCTTGGGAAAACAAAGCCCCCGGCGGCAATTTTGATGCCGCGCTCAAGCAACTGCTCGGCTACACGCTCGCGCTTGATAACCCGCCACTGCTCATCGTCTGCGACCGGCGCACGATCCGCATCCACACGCAATTCACCGGCCACCCGAGCACCAAGCAAGATATCTCAATCGCTGATCTGCAAGACGCAGCTCTCCGCAACACGCTGCGCCGCATTTGGCTCGATCCCGAGAGCTTCCGCCCGAAAGAGACCAGCCGCGACATCACCGAAAAGGCTGCAAAGAGCTTTGCTACGCTGGCCGACGGACTGCGCAAACGCGGCCCGCAAGAATCACCCGCGAGAGAAGCGTATGCCGAGCAGATCGCCCATTTCCTCACACAAACCCTCTTTTGCTTCTTCGCAGAAGACGTGGGCCTGCTGCCCAACCGCATGTTCGAGTACATCTTGAACAATCGGCGCTTCACCAGCCAGCAGCTCACCGAAACGTTGCAAGGCCTGCTGGAGAAAATGCGTGATGGCGGTATCTTCGGCGCTAACGAGATCCCTTGGTTCAACGGCGGCTTGTTCAAGCGCGCCCACGTCCCAAAATTAGAGATCACCGACATCACCGAGCTGCGCAACGCCGCCCGCCTCAATTGGAGCGCGATTGATGTCTCCATCTTCGGCACGCTCTTTGAGCGCGGCCTCGATCCCGCCAAGCGCAGCCAGCTCGGCGCACACTACACCGACCCCGCCACAATTGAGCGCATCATCGAGCCCGTGATCCGCCGCCCATTGCTATTAAATTGGGAGCGATCTGCGCAGGAGATACGCCGGCTACAGGCCGAAAATACCAATAATTCCACCAAAAAATCTCGGGCCGAGGCGAAAACGGTGTATGCCCGCTTTCTGCAATCGCTGGCAGACTTCAAAATCCTCGATCCCGCCTGCGGCAGCGGCAATTTTCTCTTCCTCGGCCTCAAAGCGCTCAAAGATATTGAGCTCAAA
>JANMFP010000538.1:0-2227 GCA_031378135.1 Variovorax sp.
ACGCTGCCCAAAAAAGCCAGCTTCAATTGACCCCGCGCCTCCAGCACAAACAAACCGCCCATGAATACAAACGAGAGCAACACCGCCGGCAAATACGCCTGCCAATGCGAAGCTTTAGCCAGGCCTGCTTGCACCAACATGCTTGGCACCGCCACCCACATGGCTAATTGCACGGCGTGCAAAATGAAGGCGCCAAGGTCAAGGCGCAGCAAATCGGCATGCGCGAGTACTTCTTTCAAGCCTTTTAGGCGGCTTGCAGGAGAAGAAGTGAGCGCCGGCTCTGGTGGCACAGCCCAAATCACGGTAGCCATGCAAGCGATCACCAAAACGCCGGTTAAAGCAAACAGGCCAGACAGCCCGATTTGCGTCGCCAGCCAAGGCGCGAGCACAAGCGAGAGGGCAAACATCAAGCCAATACTCGCGCCCACAAGAGCCATCGCTTTGGTGCGCACTTCGTCACGCGTCATATCCGCCAGCAGCGCCGTCACTGCCGCAGAAATCGCGCCTGCCCCCTGCAATGAGCGGCCGGCGATCAGCATGTTCAGCGTCGTGGCGCTGGCTGCCAAAAAGCTGCCCAACGCGAAAATCACGAGGCCGATCAGAATCACTTTCTTGCGGCCAAAGCGATCCGAGGCCAAGCCAAACGGGATTTGCAAAATGCCTTGAGTCAGCCCATAAATCCCCATCGCCAAGCCCACGAGAGCAGGATCATCCCCGCCAGGGTATTTGGTGGCTTCCAGTGCGAACACGGGCAACACCAAAAACAAGCCCAGCATGCGCATGGCAAAAATGCTGGCCAGCGAGAGGCTGGCGCGCAGCTCGACAGGGTGCAACGACGTGGGCAAAGGTAATGAAGAAGAGGCAAGACGCATGAGGAGGATTGATTGTCAGGCATGGCAGGCTGCTTTTTTTGCAGCGGCATGAGATGTCTTGCGGGCTGATCACCGAGCTCATGGCAAATACGCTTGACGCTCTTCATAAATTACTTTAGATTTAAATAATTGTGACTTCGATTAATTCCGTGCATGAGCGACATCCACTGAAGTCACGGCATCAAATGGAAAACACTGCCCTCGCGAATGCAGCTTGGCCGTTAAGATGGATATAAACATCGAGCAATCAAGCCGTGGCAGCTTGAAAGAGTTTTAGCAAGTTTCTTCTTTAGGAGTTGGATATGAGTACACGTCGTTCCGTTTTGACCCGTTCTGCAGCTGCCCTTGGCGCAGTGTCTAGCGGCCTCGCGCTGCCCGGGATCGCTCAAGCACAGTCCAACAAAATTCGCGTTGGCCTCATGTTGCCCTACACCGGCACATTCGCCCAGCTTGGCGTTGCGATTGAAAACGGTTTCCGCATGGCGATCAACGAGCAAGGCGGCAAGCTTGGCGGCCGTGAGATTGAGTATTTCAAGGTGGACGATGAATCTAACCCCGCCAAAGGCGTGGAGAATGCGCAGCGCCTCGTGCAGCGCGATAAAGTCGATGTGCTCGTGGGCACGGTGCACTCTGGTGTGCAATTGGGCATCCATCGCGTTGTGCGCGAATCGGGCGTTCTGAGCATCATCCCAAATGCGGGTGTGCATGTGGCCACACGTGCGCAGTGCGCGCCCAATGTGTTCCGCGCCAGTTTTACCAATTCGCAACCCACATTGGGTTTGGGCAAAGTTATGACGGATCGCGGCCACAAAAAAGCTGTGTGGATCACTTGGAGCTACGCAGCGGGCGATGAGGCTTTTGAAGGCTTTGAGCAAAGCTACACCGCAGCGGGCGGCACCATCGTCAAGAAGCTCAGCCTGCCCTTTCCTAACGTGGAATTCCAAGCCTTGCTCACAGAGATCGCATCGATCAAACCCGATGCAGTCGCTTGCTTCTGGGCAGGCGGCGGCGCAGCTAAATTTATTCGCGATTACGCCGCTGCTGGCCTGAATAAAACCATCCCACTGTATGGCTCCGGCTTCTTGACAGAAGGCGTGCTCGATGCAGCAGGCGATGCAGCCAACGGCATCTTGACGACGCTGCATTACAGCGATTCGCTGGACACCGCGGCCAACCGCAAATTCCGTTTGGAATACGCCAAAGCGTTTAAAGCCCAGCCCGATGTGTATGCCGTGCAAGGCTACGATTCCGGCTTGCTCTTGATCCAAGGCGCGAACGCCGTGAAGGGTGATTTGAACAACAAACCCGCGTTGTATGCGGCCATGCAAAACGCCAAGATCGATAGCCCACGCGGT